>NZ_JBXEQE010000016.1:0-145492 GCF_056858335.1 Agaribacillus sp. DX54 | reverse complement strand
TTTTACAGACGAAAACGGCTGTGTCTTGGTGCCTTTGTGGTTAACCATTTTTCACCACGGAGGCACCAAGACACAAAGTAATTTTGTCGAAAACGTTGTGCAACACCCACGGGCACTTCTAGGCATTGACGGCAACCGTCATGGCTTTGCGCCTTTTTTTCTTGCGTTCCAGGTTTTTGGGAAGATAAATGCTGAAGGTGCTTCCCATCCCTGGTTTACTTTTCACTTCAAGCCTGCCTTTATGTTTTTCGATAATGCCAAACGAAATAGACAACCCGAGTCCGGTACCTTTGCCCAGATCTTTGGTGGTAAAAAAGGGATCGAAGATTTTATCCATCATTTCTTTGCTCATACCTACACCGTTGTCCTTTATGCTGATAACCATATAGTCCTCTAAATTCCGGGAGGCAATCCTGATTTCCCCTCCTCCTTCAATGGCCTCTATCGCATTGCTGATCAGATTCATAAATACCTGATTGAGTTGACCCGGATAACAATTAATATCCGGGGCATTGGGATCATATGTCTTTGTTACCGTGATTTGGTGTTGATTTATTTTGCTGTTCAATAGCACCAGGCTACTCTCTATCCCTTTGTGTACATTGACCTTTTTAAGTTCGGTTTCGTTGATTCTGGAAAAATTCCGTAACCCTTCTACAATCTCGGCTGTTCGCTGCGCCCCATCGCGGATAGCATTGATAAGGTCGTGAACAGACTCTTTAGTTTCTTCAAAATAAAGTTTATCCTTTAACCTGTTGATTTCCTGTAAAATATCTACTATATTATCCAACTTCTCAAACCCTTCAATTTCTTCATACTTATTAAGAATTTCCATCAACGCATCCAGTGAGGTATTAAGACCGTCAATACCGGCGTAAACAAAGTTGATAGGGTTATTGATTTCGTGGGCGATACCTGCAGTTAGTTGTCCGAGAGAAGCCATTTTTTCGGATTGAATCAACTGCGCCTGGGCCGCTTTCAGATCTTTTAAAGTGTTTTCCAACTTAATGGTTTTATCCTTGATCTGCCCGTAGTTGGCAGCATTTTCCAGGGCAATGGCCGTATGTACCGCCAGGTTCCGTAGTATGTTGAGGTGATATTCGGAATATGCATTCTTTTTAAAACTTTGTACTGTAATTACCCCTATGGCTTTTTCCTTTACAATCAGTGGAAGATAGATGATAGAAGAAGAGCTGGTGCCGGTGACAGAAGGTGGAATCTCTTCAATATATTGCTTAAACTCATTTTGAAAGTCATTTACAAAAATGGCTTTTTTGTCTTCAAAGCATCTCACAGCCAGCCGCCTTTTGTCTCTGATGTCATAGGATATCATGATAATCGTCTCACCCTTTTCCTTTAATCCGGGAAATTCCAGAGACTTGGTTTGCTCATTATAGAGTCCCACACCAAAAACCGACGCATCCATTAATGGGTTTACATTCCGAAATACGGTTTCAATAATCCTGCCTATAGAAAGATTCGAGGTAATGTTTTTACCAATCTCGCTCAATTGCTTCAGGTTATAATAAGCCTGCTCAAGTTGATCCCGCTGGGTTTGAATTTCCTTGTTCTGCCGTGCCAGAATCTTATTCGCTTTTTTCTTGACCAGGTAACTACGAAGGGCAAGAAAAACAATAACAGCCAGGGCTGCAAAAATACCATTAAAGAATCCTTCCCTGGCCCTTTGTTCATCGAGAATCAATTGCTGATTATAGGCTTTTTCCTTTAGCAATGCCAGTTGCTGCTCTTTCTGTTTTTCTTCAAGGGCAATTTTTTCAACCTCAAGCGACCGAATACTATCCCGTTGCTGCAGGAGCTTATTATCTTTGTTTTTCTTATCAAGTTCATATTGCTGCTCCAGAATAATCAGTTCCTGCCTGGCTTTGGTCTTTTCAGCATGCTCATTAAGAAGCAGCGCTTTTTGAAGATCTTCCTTTTGCTTTAACAGTTCCCGCTCTCTTCTCAATAAGGCATTCTCATTTCTCTTTTTCTCCAGTTCAATTTCTTTTATTTCCCTTTCGGCAATAGCCAGTTTTTTGTCAGTTTCCGCAATATTGATTTTGTATTGTTGCTGCAACAGCTCTTCCTGCTTTTTATTTTGTTCCATCAGGTAGGCATCATTTGCCCTGGCATAGGACTGGTAGCACTCAAGGGCGTTTTTATCGTCTCCCAGCTTTTTGTAGATTTCAGACAATTCCTTGTTGATATAGGCCACAAACTGATTTTTCTGGGAATCCTTGGCTGTGCTTAGCGCCTGACGAAAAGAATTCCTCGCACTTTCCAAATCACCCATGGCCATATAGTTTTTGCCAATTTTATTGTAAATATTGGCTATCTCTTCGGGCTTTCCTCTTGCTACCCAAATAGACAGCGCCTCATAAAAGTTTTTATTGGAGTTTTTATAGTCAAGCAAGGTGCGATAGATAATACCTTTGTTCATCAAAACAGTTTTCTCCATCAAGGTCGCCTGCCTGGTGGTATTATATTTTCTCGTCAGGTTCAGGCATTTGTCAAAATAGTGGAGGGCATCTTTGTATCTTTTCAGGTGCTTGTGAATAAATCCCAAATTGTTATAGGAATTGACTACGCCAATGGAATCGTTAAGCTTCTTTTTCAGATCCAGGATTTTTAGTTCCTGCTCAAGTGCCTCATCAAATTTTTTCAGTTCATGGTAACTCTCCGATATATTTCTTCTGACATCCAATGCTTCCCGGTCATTTTTCTGTTCCAGGTAGATTTCCAGTAGCTGTACCTGATAGGTAATAGCCCGTTCATGGTTTTGAAGAAATGTATAAGAGTTGCTTATTTCATGGAGGATTTCAACACAACCAGCCATGTCTCCCATGTCTTTTTTGAGTTCCAGTGACCTCTTAAAATAGCTAATGGCCTTTTCATGAAACTGCCCCCACTCTTTGTACAACAGGCCGATTTGCAGGCAAACATCGGCCGTTTTTTTTGTGGCTTTTAATTTTTCAAATGTCTTCAGTGACTCCAGAAAATAATCATGTGATTGCGCATATAAGGGTGTTTTTTTAGATTCTGATACTTCAAGCCCCTGCTGATATTTTATCCTGGCCATCAACAAAAGGCTTTCCGCCAGACCATATTTATGATTAAGTGAGGTGGATAGGTTGCAGGCTTGTCTGGCAAGCTCAAAGGATTCCGAATAGTTTTTGGCGAAAAGGTTTTTCTGTGCATCTTCCCTCAACCTGCTAACCCTTATCGTATCTTCGGGACTGGCACAGGGTTCTTCGGTAAGATTTAATCTGAAGCCATCAACGAAATAGGTGTAAGTCTGCTGGCTGAATGACAAATCCTGCAAAGAGCAAAAAATCATGATAAGGATTATATATTTCATTTATCCAAACCCATTTATCTCCTGTTAGATTTTGACAGTATTTTAAATGTAAGGATTATTTAACTTATTGTAAACAAATTAATCCCGTAACCGGGTTAAAAATTATATAATAAATCACTATTATAACCCTTTTTGGGTTATAAAAAACAAAATGTTCAAGAAATTTTAGATTAATTGGCCAAAGGTAAAGTGAAATAAAAGACTGATCCCCGGTTGACCCCGGTTTGCACTTCCAGTTGTCCTTTCTGCTTTTCAATAAACTCCTTGCACAGCTTTAACCCGATACCAGTGCCTTTTTCATGGGCTGTGCCCGGATTGGTGTTGAAATAACCCGGTTCAAATAATTTTGTTAACTGATCATCAGAGATACCAATGCCTGTATCGGCAATACCGATTCTGGCTGACCGATCCACCTTTTCAACTGTCAAATTGACACAGCCTTTATCAGGGGTAAATTTAATGGCATTGCTGAGCAGATTTCTAAAGATAAGATTCAGCATATTTACATCACCTTTGACTTTAAAATCCTTTTCAATGTCTGCTACCTCGATATCAATGTTTTTTCGGAGGGCAGCGATCTGGATGAGTTTTACATTTTTTTCAATAATCGGTTGCAGCGCTAACTCTTTGATCTCTGTTTTTTTGTTTCCGAGTTGGGACAGGGACCAGTTCAACAGGTTATCAAGCAAATCCATCACATTTTGGATGTAAGTCTGAACCTTACCTGAATAACGCTTAAAATCATCGCCTGAAATATTATCCTGAGCATGTACCAATACTTCCATGAGCACCTTTAAGGATGCCATTGGCACTCTCAGATCGTGGGAAATGATGGTAAACAGCTTGTCTTTGATTTCATTGGTCTTCTTTAAAATCTCATTTTTTTCATCCAGAGCGGCCGTCCGTTCCTTCACTTTCTCTTCCAGGCGGTCGTTGGCATCTCTTAAGTCCCTGATTAATCGCTCATTATTCCTCTTTAGCTCGTAGCTTTCAAGTGCATTGTCAATGATAATTTTTAATTCACGGGAATCCCAGGGCTTTAAAATGTACTGATAAATGCCACAGGTATTTATGGCCCGCATAATAAAATCAATGTCGCTGAAGGCTGTAAGAATCATACGGATGGTATCGGGGTGGCTTTCCACTACATTTTCAAGAAATTCAACCCCTGACATCCCCGCCATTTTCTGGTCGGTTATGACCAGGTGAATTTCATTATTTTTGATAATTTCCAGGCCTTCTTCACCTGACAATGCCGTAAAAATATTGTAATGCCTGAAAAAAGTGTTTTTAAAAACAATGATGTTGTTGCGCTCATCATCAACATATAATATATTATATCTCATCGTTTTTATCCATTATATCCAATAGCAACCCGCTCACCAATACCCACAGCTCAAACGTAGGCTACAGATCAATAATAATACAAACTTAACCGAATATATTGACAGAAGCGCAATTATCTGCGGATATTAAACAATATGGGCCGGAACTTTGGAGAGGGCTTTCTGTTTTGGAATGGATACACTGAAAGAGGTAAATTTACCTTCTTCACTATCTACTTCAATTTTACCACCCAGCTTGTCGATTGCCTTTTTTACCAGGTATAGCCCAAGGCCGTTGCCCTGAGAGATTTCAGAGCCTCTGAAAAACATCTGGAAAATTTTACTTTTATACTCATTATCTATACCCAAACCATTGTCTTCCATTTTCATCACTATTTTGTTCTTATCAGAAGCCAGGCTCAGTATAATGCGTGGTTTGGTAACGCTTTTGA
Source organism: Agaribacillus sp. DX54 (assembly GCF_056858335.1). Classification (NCBI taxonomy): domain Bacteria; kingdom Pseudomonadati; phylum Bacteroidota; class Cytophagia; order Cytophagales; family Splendidivirgaceae; genus Agaribacillus; species Agaribacillus sp. DX54. The sequence goes on along the minus strand of NZ_JBXEQE010000016.1, from coordinate 140,357 downwards.
AGATGATAGCATTTTCCAGCAGGTTTTCAATAATTATTTTCAGCAAGCTTTCATCACATACAACGGAATGGGCCATCTGAAAATTCAGCTCAATTTTAATTTTGGATTCTTTGATCTGTATCTCATAAGGTTTGATAATTTTGTCAAACAGCGCTTTGATATCCACCGTATCGTTATTAACCGGTTGGGTATTTATGGAATGTATGTGAATCAGCTTGTTCAATGTTTTGTTCATGTCAATCGAGGACATTTCGATGATATCGATGTAATCGATTTCTTGGCTGTTGTTATTATCGAGCTTGGCCAATTGAGTTAACCCCAACAAGCGGGTAATTGGGCCCTTCAGATCGTGTGAGGCCCGGTATAGGAATGTGTCCAACTCCTGATTTGATTTGACCAGTTCTTTGATGGCATCCCGGAGTTTTGAAGTTCTTTCCTCCACTTTTTCCTCCAAACTGGTATTGACTTTTTTTAATTCATTATTAGCCTTTAAAACTTCATCCCATGCCTTTTCCAATTGCTTGTTTTTTTCTTCGATATTGTTTCTTTGGGTAAGGATTTCTTCGGTCTTTTCGGCCAGCAGGTGATTTTGTTTCTCTATTTCCTTTTTCTGTTTTTCCAGGGTTTTTCTTCTTTTGTCCAGTTCATCACGTTGGCTTACCACCTGCGCTGTGCGAACAGCTACCTCTTTTTCCAACATCTCTTTTTTATATTCAATTCTTTTAACCCTTAACTTGTAAAGCAAAAAACCCAGAAACAGAAATATGAAAAATATTAATACTTTGAACCACCATGTCCCCCAAAAAGGGGGAAGGATTCTGATTTTAATAGAGGTACCTTCTTCGTTCCATATACCATCGTTGTTGGAAGCTTTGACCCTGAATACATATTCACCCGGTGCCAGGTTGGTGTAATTGGCATAGGTTCTGTTTCCGATATAGTTCCAATCCGGATCAAAATTCTCCATTTTGTAAGCATACCTGTTTTTTTCCGCATTGGTAAAATTCAGTGCCACAAAATCAAAGGAAAAGACCGCATGTTTATGGGTCAGGGTTATTTCCGTGGTTTCTGAAATATCTTTGTTTAAAGGGGAGTCCTCAGTCTGAAAAGTTACCGGTTTATTAAATATTTTAAAATCAGTGATAACTACCCGGGGTATATGCTGATTGTCCTTTACACTTGCCGGGTAAAAGCTATTGTAACCATTGATCCCTCCAAACAGCATCTCCCCGTTTTTACTCTTGGAAAATGCCCCGGGGATAAACTCATTGCTTTGTAAGCCATCTTTTCTATCATAGTTGTTGAACTCCTCCGTTTTAATGTTAAACCTCGACAGTCCTTTGTTGGTGCTTAACCAAAGATTACCCTTGCCATCGTCCAGTATGCCGTAAATTAAATTGTTGGGTAGTCCATCGTTGGTCGAGTATGCCGTAAACTGGTCTTTTTCATTATCGTATTTGTTTAAGCCCCCACTGGTTCCTATCCAGAGAACCCCGGTCTTATCGAAGCGCAGGCAAAATACAATGTTACTGCTCAAACCCTTTTGTTTGCCTTTTTGCTTTAAAAATGCCTTAAATTCTTCTTTCCTGGGATCAAATACATTCAACCCTCCACCGTACGTACCCAGCCACAGCTTCCCGCTTTTATCCTGTGCAATGGCCCGTATGTCGTTGCTCGTCAGGCTATTCGGGTTGTCTGGCTCTCTCAGGTATCTTTTGAACTTTTTGCGGTTAAACCTGTTCAACCCACCTCCTTCGGTACCTAACCAGATTATTCCCTTTCTGTCTTCAAAGATTACCCCGATGGTGTTATGACTCAAACTGTCGGGATTTGCTATATTCGCCTTATAGTGTTCAAACCGCTCTGTTCTCAAATCCAGCTTGTTGAGTCCACCACCCCCGGTGCCTACCCAAAGTGTATTGCGTACATCACGGTGAATGGCCAGCACCCGCATATCACTCAGGTTTTTGGGAGGGATAAATGGTTTTTCAGCAGTCTTTTTCTTTTTTCTTCTTCTTTTCTTCTTCTTTTTAGAAGATCCTGGTTTTTTTACCACTCTCTTTACACCGGAGTCATAAATGCCGGAGGTTGTGTAATGTGTGATCCTGCCTGTTCTTGTATTAAACCGGTTAAGGCCACCATCTGCCGTACCTATCCAGGTAATACCATTTCTTTCTTTGTAAAGCGCCTGCACGTAATTACTGCTCAGCGTATTGGCACTCAATCCGTCACGCTGGTAGGTCTTAAACCTTTTTCTCTGGCTACCCAACTGGCTGATTCCGGCATTGGTTCCTACCCATAACATGCCTACCACATCGTCGTAAATGCAACGAACATTATTGCTGATCATGGAATTCGGGTTGTTTACATCGTTTTTATAATGGGTGAATAGCCCGTTCCTTTTGTCGAATTTGTTCAACCCTCCTCCTTCGGTGCCAATCCAGATCAGCCCGGATGCCCCTTGTACGATGCTCAACACAGAGTTATTACTGATGGAATGTCGATACTTTTCATTATGCAGGTAGCGGTATATGCGTTCGTTTTTGCGAAACCCTTTGGCGGTGGTTTTTGCCCTGATTCTGGTAAGGCCATCCTGGGTTCCTACCCATACGTCACCTTGCCTGTCCTGGTACAAAGTGTTGACTCTGTTATCTGAGATACCGTATTTTTCCTCTTGCCGGTAATGCAGGGTAAAACTTGTTTTCGGATCAAATTTATTCAGTCCATTTTCGCGGGTTCCTACCCAAAGAAAACCATTTCTATCGTACAACACCGCAGTCAGATAGTCGCTACCCAGACTTTGTTCATGCCCGGCTTTATGCCTGTAATGCGTAATCTCAGCCCTTTGCATGAATAATCCGCTCCCCTCTTTCAGGGTAATCTTATTAAGGCCCCCACCGTTGGTGGCTATCCAGTAATTGCCTTCAGAATCCCCGGTAATTGATTTCACGGTATTGTGACTAAGACCTTTCCCTGGCGGGCTGCTTTTCTTAAATACCGTAAAAGCCTGGGTGGAATGATCGAAAATGCTTAAACCCTCTTGTGTACCTACCCAGATTAGTCCGTTTTTATCTTCGTACAGGGAATAAATGATGTTGTTGGAAATAGAGGTCGAGTCTGAAGGGTTATGTAAAAAAACCCTGAAAGAAGTACCATCATAACGGTTGAGTCCTCCCCTGGTGCCGATCCAAATAAATCCTTTTCTGTCCTGTAAAATACAATTGATTGTACTTTGGGACAGCCCATCGTCCAGAGTAAGACTTTTGAAATTTAAATTACCTTGCTGACCATAGGAGTTTAAGGTCAGCAAAATCAAAAAAAAGGTATATGTCCGGCCAAATGTTAATCTCAACTTCCTCTGTTTTTAAAAAAGATGAAAGATAATCGTTTACTACTTGTTTTCCGGGAGCAACTTTGGCTTTCCCTTGCCAGGTAATGTTTGACTACTATTTAAACCTTGTCGTTTCCCAAGTTGGATTTGTAATCCCAAAGTGGGAGAAACTTCCCACTTTGCTATCATTTTTCAAAATGAGTCTCCTGACAAAATCGATAATAACCGGTTAAAATGATCAGACAAAAAGCTATAAAATGCCAGGGGTAACTTTAAGATTTTAAGCTACTTGACATATAGGTAAAAAGCCGGTAAAAGCCCTTTATTATTTGAAATATAATATTTAATATAAGTAAAATTATACGCTGAGTATTTCCGAATCCTTTGGCAGTTATTGCATCTAAACGGATCGGATCGAGACTTTCGAACAGTAACTTATCGGATAAAAACCGGGATTTTGATGAAAATTTTTCCGAAACCTTACTTTTTTATACGGGCAATAAACTTTTCTTCCCACCACAACAACTAAGTGTAGAGAGGCAGGTTAAAAGAAAAGGTAGTGCCTTCATTTATCTTGCTTTTAACGGAAATAATGGAGTGGTGGAGTTCCATGATTTTCTTGACAATTGCCAGACCGAGGCCAAAGCCTATCGACGCCTCTTTGTTATTAGTACCTTTATGATAACGATCAAAAATCAAGGGAAGATCATCCTCGGGTATGCCACAGCCGGTATCTTTGATGTTTACCTGAACAGCATTCTCAACTTTTCTGAATTCAAAACTGATCTTGCCACCTTCCTTGGTATATTTTATCGCATTGTCAACCAGGTTTTGAATGGCACGGTCTACCAGAGCAATATCAGCGTATATAAGGGGTAAATCATCAGGCAGAATTGTGGCAATGGCTATGTTTTTCTTGTCAGCAAGGATTTTGTATTTAGCAGTTACATCCTGTACCAACTCTACGATGGAGAATGGTTCCGGATTAAGCTTGACCTGTTTTGCTTCCAGCTTTGAAAACTCAAACAACTCGTCTACAAGATTTTTGAGTTTTTCTGTGTTTTGCAGGATGATATTAAGGTAGCGCTGCTGCTCATCGGAGTTATTTTCTTTGTTCTTCAAAAGTAAAGTTTCAGCGTATCCATAGATGGAGGTTATGGGTGTTCTCAGGTCATGAGATACGTTGGCCAGCAGCTCCCTTCGCAGTCTTTCCAACCCCTTTAGCCCTTCGATATTTTTTACAGTGGTATCTGCCATTTCATTGAAGGTTTCACTCAGCATTTTTAATTCACCCCCTGACTTTAGATTAATCCGGGCGCTATAGTCCCCGTTTTTAAACCGGTTGACAATTTGAATCACCCTGTTAAGGTTTTTCGTAATGATCCGGATAGCCAGTAGCCCCACAATTGCTGCCGCCACCAAAGCAATCACCATGGATGACGTCCCTAACTGCAGAATATAGCTGTCAAACAACATTTGGCTGGTAGTTTCGTACTCCTCGCTGGCCAGTACTACGTACACATAGCCCAGCAATACCTCGTTTTCCATTACCCTGGTAGCCGAAAATACCTTCTGCCTGCCAGGATTTCTGGGGTCATCGCCCAGAATGAATAATTCACCATTGCTGTTAATAAAATCGATGATCGGCTCCAGAGAAACCCTGGATAATTTTACTTTTTTATAAGGAGCCACATATTTGAGGATTTCCCCTTTTGTATTGAGCAGATATACTTCAATGCTCGGGTTAACGGCCATCATGGCATGCATAATGTCACCTACTTTTTCCTCGCTGATCCCTCCGTCGAGAAAAGGTCCTACCTCTTTCTCAATGTGGGCGGCAATATGGCCATTCAGCCTTTGATTGACTTCCTGTGAATATTTACTGGCTGATTGCACAGAAATGTAAATAAAAATGCTGCTTAGCAATATGAGAATGAGAAGAAATACGGCAGAAATTCTCCAATACAGGCTACTGAATATTCGATTTTTCATGGGCGAAAAGGCTATTAATATATATCATCCGCAAAGCGATATCCCACACCCCAAGAGGTTAAAACAAATCTCGGATTTGACAGGTCGGACTCTATTTTTGCACGCAAGCGGTTGATATGAGAATTTACAGTATGGTCATACCCGGAAAATTCATAGCCCCAGACTTTGTTAAGAATGCTGGCGCGGCTGTAAGTTCTGCCGGGGTTTTTAGCCAACAGAACCAACAACTCAAATTCCTTGGGTGTCAGATCCACCCGCTGCTCATCAATGGTCACTGTCCTTTTGGTAAGATCGATGGAAAGGTTGGTAAACTGCAGTTGCTGATCCTCTTCATCTGACATTGGGTCACTCATTGATTCCATTCTTCTGAAGATGGCCTTTACCCTAGCTATCAATTCCCTGATACTAAAAGGCTTGGTAAGATAATCATCAGCGCCTGACTCCAGGCCCAGCACCTTATCTATTTCTTCACTTTTGGCAGTCAGCATCAATATCGGTGTAAGCTTTCGCATAGCCCTGAGCTGGCGGCAAATCTCCAGGCCATTCATATCGGGGAGCATTAAATCAAGAATGATCAGATCAAAATTCCCGGTCGACGCTATTTTAAACCCCTCATAGCCATTATTCACGATCGTCGGATGGAAGAGATTGTCATGCAAATGAATATTTAATAATTCACCGATGTTTTGATCGTCTTCTATGACCAAGATCTTCTTCATCTTAAACATTTTGAATCAAATTTACGGGTTAAGTATCACGAAAGTATCACAGATTCATGCTGGAATCTTAACATTATTATACGCAATTAAAACGGCAGGTTCGATAAGATTTTGTAGGGTAGCCGACAAATCACTAAAATTATCCCAATTCTCAGTGTCTCTTTGTGCCTCCGTGTCTTTGTGGTTAACCATTTTTCACCACGGAGGCACCAAGACACAAAGAGGCACTAAGGGGTTATAAAAAAAAGGGATTTCAGAGAAACCCCTTTTCACCCAAACAATAAATTAGCTTTTGAAGCTATGTAACTATTTAAATCAACATCATTTGATCCTTACATTGTTCCGAAGAAAAGGGTTTTTTATATAACCGTTTGTAAGCTTCCTGACATTTGGCAACATAACCTCATTCAAAACCTACCGGCACAAGGTATTATTCGTATTGACTCCAGGTAAATAGCCTGTACAGACAGAAGCCAAACGATTGAAAAGTGATTTCTTTTGTATAATTTGGCCAAAACATCTCGTACATTATCCATAGGATTTAATCAATGCCATGAAAACCATAAAACTACAATTCGAAAACAAAACGGGGCACCTGTTATCAGCAAAACTGGAGCTGCCTCCGGAGCGAAAACCAAAGGCCTTTGCCTTGTTTGCCCATTGCTTTACCTGTAACAAAAACCTTATAGCCGTTACCAATATAAGCCGGGCGCTGACCGCAAGCGGAGTAGCTGTGCTGCGATTCGATTTTACCGGTTTAGGCGAAAGTGAAGGTGAGTTTTCGGATACCAATTTTTCCAGTAACGTCGATGACCTGGTACAGGGCGCCAATTATCTGGCTGACAATTACCAGCCACCACAAATCGTTATTGGCCACTCTTTGGGCGGTGCCGCAGTACTACAGGCGGCATCTAAATTGCCGTTTGTAAAAGCAGTGGTTACGGTAGGGGCCCCGTCAAATCCTCCTCATGTTCAACATCTGCTGAAAAATAATATCGAAGAAATAAAGGAAACCGGCGAAGCCACCGTACTGCTGGCAGGGAGACCGTTTAAAATCAAAAAACAGTTTTTAGACGATCTTGAAGACCGCAACATGCAGGAGATCATAAATAACCTGGATAAGGCACTGCTCGTGCTCCATTCACCCCAGGATGCCACCGTGGGCATCGACAACGCGGCAGAAATCTATCAGGCGGCCAGACATCCTAAAAGCTTCATTTCATTGGATGGGGCCGATCACTTGCTAACCAATAAAGATGACTCTATATACGTAGGACAAGTGATTGCTTCATGGAGCAGCCGGTACATGATCCCGGAACCCGCTTCGGAGTTGGAGACCGAAAAACAGGTGGTGACAGAAACGGGGGAAGATGGTTTTACTACTCAAATTAAGGCAGGAAAACATCATCTTCTGGCTGATGAGCCTACTTCGGTAGGCGGCAAGGATTTAGGCCCCACCCCCTATGGCTATCTGTTGGCAGCCCTGGGCGCCTGCACCAGCATGACACTTCGCATGTATGCCGAAAGGAAAAACTGGCCACTTGAAAGGGCAAGGGTACATTTGGAACATGCTAAAGTTCATAGTCAGGATTGTGAAGCTTGCGAAACCAAGGATGGTTATATCGATCACATCGATCGTGAAATCGAACTGGAAGGCCCATTGGACGATCAACAAAAAGTCAGGCTTATGGAAATAGCCGATCGCTGCCCGGTACATAAAACCTTGCATGCCGAAATTAAAATTAACACAAAATTGCGATAGTCTCAGAAAGTCAGCCGGGCAGCAGTATCGTCGTTGCTTAACCTGAAACTTCTGATCTTTCCGCTCTTTTGAATGTGAAGTATTGTAGATTGATCTTCAAAAATCTCAAACAAGATTGTATTGGTCACTTCCAGGGATTTGAGGTTTCTCACTTTTTCTATTTCCAGGTAACACCACATGGCATCTTCCTCGATTTCAAAACCCAGGTACCTGAATGTTCTGGTCTTTCCGTTAACCAGCACCTGCATTTTTTCAGGATAATAAGCTTCCATTAGCTTGTTAACTTTATCTTCCGAAGCCTTTTCCGTAATATCAAAACGCTCACCCGAATATTCCCTTAAACCCAGTTCAAGATCATCCAAAAATATCTTTTGCGTTATCTGTAGTGCCCTGGTTTCTTCATCATAGGCTATTTCACATACACTTACATGAAAAGGATGACCGGTGAATAGTATCAGCAGCAGGTTTATGACAACAGTTTTCAACATAATAATTTACAATCTCCCTGGTAAAAGTAAAGTTTATTTAACTTAAATTCATAACAGGCAATATACCAGAAATAAAACTATACCTCCACCAGTAACAATTTTATTTTATCAAAACAAAAATATACGTTATAATTACAGAAATAAACTATTCACTCTTCAGAACATTTAGAACACTGTATGTCCTCCTTCTGGTTATATTTTCAATTAGGAATTGAACATATTCTTGACATTAACGGATATGATCACATTTTATTCGTAGTAGCCCTTTGCGCAATATATGCGATTAAAGATTGGAAAAATGTATTGATACTGGTCACAGCTTTTACCATCGGGCATTCGATCACCCTGGCGATGTCCACCTTCAATCTTATCAGGATAAATGGATCAATCATAGAATTCTTAATACCTGTTACCATTTTTATCACCGCCATCAGCAACATCGCCAGGCCGGATCAGATAGTTCACAAATCAAAAGTATCAGTTAACTACGCCTATGCGTTGTTTTTTGGTTTGATTCATGGTATGGGATTTTCGAATTACCTGAAAGGGATCCTGGGCAGGGATGCCTCTATTGTGAATCAGTTGCTGGCATTTAATCTGGGACTGGAATTGGGGCAAATTGTTATCGTGATCATTTACATATTGGTGTCATTCGTTTTTATTAAAATATTCAATGTAGCAAAAAACAAGTGGAGTTTAATAACTTCCTCAATGATCATGGGAATTGCCATTACGATGATGATAGAAACTAAATTTTGGTAAATATAAACAACGAATCTGATGAAGAAGACCCTTCCTTTTTTATTAGTTTGTATTTTTGTCCAAACCAGCATATTCAGTCAGGGCAAATATGAACAGAAATTTGAGCAGCTCGGAACAAAACTTCCGACACCCAATACCTACCGTACCGGTTCGGGAGCGCCTGGTCCTTCCTACTGGCAACAAAAAGCCGATTATGAGATTAATGTAGAGATCAATGATGAAAACCAGGTACTTACCGGCAGCGAGAAGATTACGTACTTCAATAACTCTCCGGATGTGTTGAAATATTTGTGGGTACAACTGGATCAAAATGTGAGGGCCAAAGACTCAAATACCCCCTTGAGCAATACCATGAGTGTGCCACAGAACGACTCGATTGTGGGAAGATTCCTTCAAAGAGGGCTTAACGATACAGATTACGATGGTGGCTTTAAAATCTCGGCCGTAAAAGATGGTAATGGTAAAACCCTGCCTTACCTCATTAATAAGACCATGATGCGGATTGATCTTCCCAAACCGATGAAAACGGGCGATAACTTTACCTTCACTATCGATTGGTCTTACAACATCAACGACCGCATGCTGATCGGCGGACGGGGTGGCTACGAGTATTTTCCGGAGGATGAAAATTACTCCTACACCATTGCCCAATGGTATCCGCGTATGGCCGTATACGATGATGTCAATGGCTGGCAAAACAAGCAATTTCTGGGTGCCGGTGAGTTTGCCCTGACTTTTGGGGATTTTAAGGTGAAAATCACGGTCCCCTCTGATCACATTGTAGCTGCCACCGGCACTTTGCAAAACCCTAAGGAGGTACTTTCGGACACACAGCTCAAAAGACTGGAAAGTGCCAAGGCCTCCTTCGACAAGCCTGTAATTATCGTCACCGAAAAAGAGGCCGGAAAAAAAGAAAAATCCAGGTCCAAAACCAAAAGTACCTGGATTTTCCACGCCGAAGATGTAAGGGATTTTGCCTTTGCTTCCTCAAGAAAATACATTTGGGATGCACAGGCGGTCGATATCAATGGGAAAAAACCGCTGGCCATGTCATTCTATCCTAAAGAGGGCAATCCTTTATGGGAGGAGGAGTCAACCAAAGCAGTGGTTAACACCTTGATTACCTATTCAAAGTATACCATCGATTACCCCTATCCGGTGGCCATTTCGGTGCATGCCGCTTCTATAGGCATGGAGTACCCGATGATTTGTTTCAATTTTGGCCGTCCTGAGAAAGATGGTAATTACACAGACAGGACCAAATATGGCATGATCGGGGTGATTATTCACGAGGTGGGGCATAACTTTTTCCCCATGATCATCAATTCCGATGAACGGCAATGGACCTGGATGGATGAGGGGCTTAACACTTTTGTCCAGTACAGGACCGAGCAGGAAATGTATAATAATTTCCCTTCAAGAAGGGGGCCGGCTAAAAACATAGTTCCTTATATGAAAGGAGACAAAAGTTTTATCAGGCCAATCATGACTAACTCAGAGCAAATCCTGCAATTCGGAAACAATGCTTATGCAAAACCAGCGACAGCCCTGAGCATTTTGAGGGAAACGGTCATGGGCCCGGAACTGTTTGACTACGCCTTCAAAGAATATGCAAAACGCTGGGCTTTCAAGCATCCTACTCCTGCGGACTTTTTCAGAACCATGGAAGACGCCTCGGCAGTAGATCTGGATTGGTTTTGGAAAGGTTGGTTTTACACTACCGACAACGTGGACGTGGAGGTGGATAATGTGAAGTGGTTCAAGGTGAAAAATGAACAGCGCGGGTTGGAGAACAAAATTGCCGATGCCAGAATAACCAAAACCGATGGTGCCGGAGAAACCAAAAATAAAGATTTCAGTACCGGATTTAAGGAAATTGTGTTAACAGATATGGATCCACGCTTCTATGGCGAGTTTAAAAATCGTGTGGATGATAATGCCATCAGGCAGCAATATGCCGATAAAAACTTTTATGAGCTCACCCTTAAAAATGTAGGAGGCCTGGTAACACCGTTGATCATCGAGTGGACCTTTAAGGACGGGACCAAGGAAATTGAAAAAATACCCGCCGAAATCTGGAGAAAAAACGAAAATGAGGTGAAAAAGGTATTCGTGAAGGCTAAAGAAGTAACCAACATCGTACTCGATCCAAACCTTGAAACCGCCGATACCGATGTGGGGAATAACGTGTTTCCTAAAATTGACAGACCATCGAAATTTGAGGAATTCAAAAGAAAATCCGGAGAATAGTATCGACAGGGTGATTGTGTGATTGCTAAAGAACGGAGACGGTCAAACTGCCTCCTGGAATTGTAGTTTCACCAGGTTATTATAAAGCCCATTTTCAATTTTCGAAAGCGTCTCATGTGTACCGGACTCGAGGATGTTTCCTTCATTGATGACATATATTTTATCCACTTTCCGGATGGTGGAGAGGCGGTGGGCAATAATAATTGTGGTACGGTTCTGCATTAATTTGTCCAGGGCGGTTTGAACCAAATGTTCTGACTCGGCATCCAAAGAGCTGGTGGCTTCGTCAAGTATCAATATTTTCGGATCTTTCAAAATTGCCCTGGCAATAGCAATTCGCTGCTTTTGTCCTCCCGACAATTTCATTCCCCGCTCACCGACCAAAGTATCCAGCTTTTCCGGGAAGGAATTGATAAAATCCAGGGCATTGGCCTGTTTTGCAGCCTGCAGAATTTCTTCATCACCAGCCAGGGGATTCCCATAGCCGATGTTTTCCCTGATAGTTCCTCCAAAAAGTATTACCTCCTGGGGTACAATTCCAAGATTAGACCGGTACGCAGTCAGATCATAGTCATCGATGTTTTTTCCATCCACCCTGATTTGCCCTTTATCCAATGCATAAAATCGCATAAGAAGTTGAATGATCGTTGACTTGCCAGCCCCACTGTGGCCGACCAGGGCAATTTTTTCACCAGAGTGTACGACAAAATCAATCCTTTTTAAAACCTGTATGTCTTTCCTGGTAGGGTATGAAAAAGCCACCCTGTCAAATTCAATGCTTCCCTGAAGCCGGGTAGAAGGGGTCAGCGTTGTATTTAAATCAAGTTCAGACTTTTCATCAATAATTTCCAGCACCCTTTCTGAAGCGCCCATGGCTCTCTGGATGGTGCCGTAAATACTCCCCAATCCTGCAATCGAACCGCCAATGAAAGTTGTAAACAAAACAAAAGAAAATAGATCCCCTACTTGCATGCCTTGCTGAACCAGGGTAGCTCCCTTCCACATGACACCGACAATACCTCCGAATAAAGCAATGATGATAAACGATATAAACAGACCACGGAATTTGGCGGTTTTAAGAGCGGTTGTTACCACCTCATCCAATGACTTGCGATATCGCAACACTTCCGTAAGTTCACTGGTAAACGCTTTTACAATATGAATCGATTGTAAAGTTTCTTCTACGATTATATTGGCGGCGGCGAGTTGATCCTGGGTTTTTTTGGAAAGCCTTCTAATATAACGACCAAAAAACATGGCGATCACAATCACTGCCGGAAAGGTCGCCAGCATGAACAAACTTAGTTTCGGGGTCGACCAGAATATGAATACCAAAGCGCCAATCAGGGTAATAGATTGCCTTATAAACTCGGCCAGTGTGGTTGAAAAGGTATCCTGCAACATCGAAACATCTGAGGTAATTCTGCTGAGCAGTTCACCGGTCCTTCTTTCATCGTAAAATGTGACTGGCAGTGTCATGAACTTGGCATAGAGGTTTTGACGGATATCAGCCATGCCTTTTTCACTGACCCGGGCAAAGAAATACACCCTGAAAAATGAAAAAAGGCTTTGAACCAGAAGTACTCCGAAAAGCATGATGGTAATTTGGTTTACGTCGTTGGTCAGCCAGTTGCCTTCACCAACGGCTGCGTTGACCAGCTTACCGGTCAGAAAAGGGAATAGTAACAAAACCCCACTACCGATAAACAGGCAAATCATTCCTAAGATAAATGGTACGCGGTAGGGGATAAGGAAATTGAATATCCCCATGAGTCTGGCAAAATTTTGTTTATTTAAGGGTTTTTTTTCCTCCTCCTTGAGAGGTTCTTGAATTCTCTTGGCCATTCACACTATTTGTTAAACTTATAACATCTACCTGCCGGCGGTTTTGCCAGGCGGTATAGGTGTAGTTTTGTATGTTGGATGTTCGCACCGGAAGTAATTTCCGGCAAATTTATTTAGTTATCATTACAATGACGAATTTATTTTGAAAATTGGGGAAATTATCGTTGTTTACCTTGATAATATGATTTTATTGCCGAAAATTGTAGTTAACAAAACCACTCCTGATCTGCTATGTATCCGTTGAAAAAGATCCTTATTTGTTTAGATTTATCAGAGATCGATGAGAAGCTGATCGCCTATGGCTCCATGATGTGCCCCATTGTTAAGGCGGAAAGCATCAATTTTCTCCATGTAGCTAAATCGCTGGATATACCCGCAGAAATCCGCAAACAATTTCCGGGGTTGCTTCCATCCGGAGATGAAACCATAAAAAAAAGGATCGACAGCAGTATCGAAACAAGTCTTGGCAAGGATGTAGAAGCCAATACCCATATCGTTTTGCAAGAAGGTAATCCAACACAAAAAATTGCCGAATATGTCAAAAAAAACGACATTGATTTGGTTATTGTTGGCCGCAAGCTCGAATTGAAGGGGACGGGAATACTACCTCAAAAGCTGGTAAGGTTTGTTCCCTGTAATGTTTTGTTTGTTCCGGAAAAAAACCCTTTAGAGATCACAAAGATCATGGTGCCGGTTGATTTTTCCGAACCGTCCGGAAAGGCTTTGGACCGCGCGCTCGACATCGCCAAATCCAGTGATATTGAGGTGGTCTTTCAAAATGTTTACACAGTTCCCACGGGCTACTCCCACATCGGCAAGACCTACGAAGAGTTTGCCGAGATTATGAAGCATCACGCCATCAATGATTTCGCCAAATTCATCAAAAAATTTGATTTAGGGGGTATCAGAAACCAAAACATTTACACCCTTGACAACAACGCAAGACCAGCCGATAAAATATATGCTACGGCATTGAAAGAGGACATCAGCATGATCGTAGTCGGTGCCAAAGGAAAGACCTCTGCCGCCACCATATTGCTGGGGAGTGTCACCGAACAACTGGCCAATTACAATAGTCAAATACCGTTATTTATTGTAAAGGATAAAACGGAAACGCTAAACTTTTTCAAGGCACTGCTTCAGGTATAACAAGTTATACAACCTTTTGCAAAGCCTGATAGCAGTTGACTAAGGCAGAAAAGTAGACAAACTAAAATTACTGATTTCTCTGAAAAACGCTGAAAACAATCCCGGATCTACCACCAAGGTAAACAGGATACCAAAGACAGCGCCGTAGAAATGGGCGTCATGATTGATGTTGTCTCTTCCTTTTCTGCTCATGTAGTAAGAATAGATCAGATACAGGATACCAAAGACAAATGCAGGGATGGGAAATAAAAAGGATATGTACAAGACATTATCAGGGTAAATCATGATGCTGCTAAACACGACGGCGGCAACTCCGCCTGAAGCACCCAAAGCGTTGTAGTTAGGGTTATTTTTATGTTTCAAAAAGGTTGGAACCTCCGAAAGGACAATGGCCGCCAAATAGAATCCTACAAAAATCAATGTACCCTGGCCGGCGGATTTGATCTCAAAAAAATATTCGACATTATCACCAAAAAAGTACAGGGTGAGCATGTTAAATCCCAGATGAACATAATCGGAATGTATAAAGCCTGAGGTCAAAAACCGGAAATACTGCTTCCTTTCCATAACTGCATAGGGATTCATCAACCATTTGTAAAATACATCATGGTTGCTAAAAGCGTACATGCTAAGGGCAATGGTAACGGCAATAATGATGATGGTAATTGACATAATTATTTTTCCCGGTTTACTAAATATTCCGTAAAACTCAACAGTTTTTCCTTTCTGGTATGATCAACATTAATTTTCTTCAACGCTTCGAAGCCGGTTTGAAAATACTCATTCATTTTATCTTCCGCCAGTTTTTTAATCCCCAACTGATCATAAATCCCTTTAACCGCCAGCACTTTTTCCTCCTTGTCAAATTCTTCTTTTTCCATCCAAGCCCATAAGGCCTTTCTGATTTCACCTGTTGCATTTTCCAGGGCCTTTATCAGCAGGAATGTTTTTTTGTTAGCTATGATGTCTCCTCCTACTTGTTTACCAAATTTGGATTGGTCAGCATATACATCCAGCAAATCATCCTTTAGCTGAAAACCTATGCCGACACTGGTGCCAAATGTCTTCAGTAACTGCTGATCCTGTGGGCTGGCGCCGGCAAGCAATGCACCGAGCTCCGTGCTGAAACCCAACAAGGCTGCGGTTTTCAACCGGATCATTTCAAGATATTCCGGAACAGTAACTGACAACCTGCGCTCATAGTTCATGTCCAACTGCTGCCCTTCACATACCTCTGCGGCACAACGGTTAAATTTTCGAATCACATCCTTAAACTGACTGTCTTGTACCTCCATAAACATCTCGTAGACCTTCACCAACATGACGTCACCTGAAAGTATGGCAATGTTATTGTTCCATCGTGTATGCACCGTGGCTTTTCCCCGTCGGAGTGGCGCATGATCCATAATATCATCGTGCATTAAGGTAAAATTGTGAAATACCTCCACGGCGATTGCCGGTTGGATCACACGCTCCAGATCGTCGTGAAACAAGTGATAGCTCAAAGTAACCAGCAATGGGCGCATTCGCTTTCCACCGAGATCCATAATGTAGCGAATAGGTTCATAGAGTTCTTCGGGGTTTTCCCCAAAATTAATCTTAGCGATTTCTCGATTAATCGACTCCGTAAAACTTAAAATATCCTTTAGCATTTATGGATCGTTCATATAAATTGCTGCAAATTAAATTTCTTTCATGGATATATAGCTACGATTCGGGTTATTTTTAGGCAATTATTTAATGAGGAATTTTCGCGATTTTATTGAAAGACGCCAGAATACCTCTGATGAGTGAGGAACTGAATCCCTGATGTTCCATTTCATTCAATCCCACAATCGTGCAACCCTGGGGTGTGGTAACTTTATCTATTTCCTTTTCAGGATGATTCTCCTCTTGTAAAATCAGGCTGGCTGCGCCTTTAACAGTTTGAGAGGCGATCAGTTCCGCCGTTTTTGCGTCAAAGCCAATTTCAATTCCTCCCTGGGTGGCTGCTCTTATATACCTCAGGGAATAAGCAATACCACAAGCCCCAAGAACAGTCGCCGCTTCCATTAACTCTTCATTGATTAAAATAGCCTTTCCTACCTGGTCAAAAATATTAATGACCATTTCGATCTCTCCCTCGGAGCCGTTGTTGGTGGCCACGCAAGTCATGGCTTCCCCAATAGCAATGGCTGTATTGGGCATGGCACGAAAGACGGGAATCTCCTTTTCAATAATACCTTTGATCTCATCAATGGTATATCCGGTCACTACAGAAATCAGCATATGCCTGTCAATTTGCAGTGAAGGTTGTATTTCGGTAAGCACCTCTTTTATCTGGTAGGGCTTGATAGCCAAAATTATGATATCGGAGTCTTGTACAGCTTTTTGATTATCCTGCAGGACATTTACCCCTTTTTCTTTTAAGTGATCCAGCAATTGGATACGGCGCCTTGTCACCATCAGATTGGTGGCGGGTATAAACCGGTTGTTAATAAGGCCTTCTGTAATGGCGATTCCTAAGTTTCCACCCCCGATGATTGCTATTTTCCTATTCATTTTACCTTTTAAATAATGCTCAAGTTAATATGTTTATAATAGTTTTATGTTGGGGAAATGTTGTTATTAATTCCTGCCTGTCGGCCATTTCAAAATCTGTGAAATCAAAACCGGGTGCCACGGTACAACCCACCAGCGCGTAACCCCGGTCTACCGCCAGGGCGGCGCCGAACCAGTGGTTTTTTGGAATAGTAAGCTGTAATTGCTGACCATATGCCACCTCTCTGCCAAGTGAAAAATGATCTAGTCTATGATCCTCATTGTGCAACACGTATAAGCTCAACGGATTACCCTCATAAAAGTGCCAGATTTCATCACTTTTAATTTTATGAAACCTCGAATAATCCCCGGCGGTGATCAAAAAATAAATAGCTGTCGAAAAGCACCTGTCACCTTTGTAGCGTTCTGGCAGATGAGCACCTGAAAGTGTTTCATCGCTCCGGTATACCTCTTTAAAAAAACCTCCTTCCGGATGCTTCCGTAGATCCAAATGGTCAATCCAATATTGAGCGCTTTTCATACCTGACTATTCAAAAGTTAAAGCTAAGGTTTTTTAAAAACTAAAAATTAAACATTAATTCTTAATTCATCATAATTTTGCTATGGACATTAATAAAAATGCCCGATCTATAGACCAGGCATTAATTATAGAGCTTGTGCGTATGATCTTGAAATACGTTTGTCAGTTATGGCGCAACAATTCCTCAGCCTTGTCAAAGAATTGGATGGCCTGCGTCAAAACTTCATCATGCTCATTGATGATTGGGTAATAGCCCTCTTCAGCCCAAAGCCTTCTGCCAATTTGTGCTTTTATATTGGAAACAATAATTGATTTCGAGATTTTATATTCCGCCTCATTATAAGCCACCCCTGAAAGCTCCGCCAACCCGATAAATTCCCTGACCATGTTTTCCGATACTTGAAAATCTTTTTTGAAGTTTTCCAGCGACATACCTTTTAACCTTTTTTCATGCTTTTGGGTATAGTTCAAAGTATATTCTCTGAATAGGTTTTTAACGTACAATGTATTCAAATAGGCACTGTTCAAACTGGTGTCGATCGGCACAAAATAGTCCGGCATAATTCCACCACCTCCATATACAATCCTGCCTTTGGAGGTTTTGTACTTCAGAGAATCGTTAAATTTTACGCTGTCAGCATGAAAAAACTCTCCATTTTCGAGACGGGTATAAATTTCATGATCGTAATCACCACCACCTGCTTCATAGGGCTTTTGAATAGATCTGCCACTGGGTGTATAATATCTCGATATGGTTAATCTCAGCTCGGAGCCATCACTAAGGTCGATTGGCACCTGTACCAGTCCTTTGCCAAATGACCGCCTTCCCACGATCAACGCTCTGTCGTTGTCCTGCAAGGCACCCGATACAATTTCAGAGGCAGAGGCACTGCCCTGGTCGATCAATACAATCAGGGGAATGTTTTCTGCAATGCCCTTTATCCTTGCCCTGGCCTCCGAATCATAGCGATTATCTTTACCTTTTGTGTAAACAATCAATTGGTTGTCATTAAGGAACTCATCACTGATTTCAATGGCCCTTTGCATGATTCCTCCTCCATTTCCTTTCAGGTCAAGCACCAGTTTTTTCATACCCTCCCCCTTCAGTTTATTGAGTGCGGTTTTAAATTCGGTATAGGTATTGGTACCAAACCTGCTTAATTTTATATATCCGATAACATCATCGATCATATAAGAAACGTCCACCGTATTCTGCGGGATTTTATCCCTGGTAATGGTAAAATCCAGGTACCCACTCTCCCTTTCCCGCTTGATTTTGACGTTAACCTTGGTACCTTTATGACCACGAAGTTTTTTGTATACATCATAATTATTGATACCGATACCCGCTATATTTTCACCATCCACTTCAATAATCTGGTCGCCTGATCTCAAACCTACCTGTTCCGAAGGGCCTCCGTTTATCGGGGCGACAACGTAAAGCGTATCCCTGAAAATGCCAAATTCGATTCCAATTCCATCAAATCCACCTTCCAGCTCGGATTTCGCAGCAGCCACATTTTCGGCAGGAATATATACGGTATGAGGGTCCAGTTTTTCCAACATTTGTTTAATGGCATATTCTGCCAGGTCATCTGTATTTACTTCATCCACATAATCCCTTTGCACATAAGTGAGGATTTCTTTAAACTTTTGTATGTTATTGTAAATCGCCACCCCCTTGGGTGAATTATTCGATACTGTGGCGCCAATTAATACTCCACCGGCTATTGCTATTGAAATGAGTAATGGAAGTCTGATACTGGATTTTGAATTTTTTCTCTCACTCACGGTCTTAATCGGTTTATTAAAATAAATTAATTAGTAACTTTGCCAAAATCGGTTGATTTTAAAACTTATCAAAGCGAACCTTAATAAAAAAATTACATAAATATTGTCAACATTTAATTGTTGCCAAGGGCTTTTCACCTAATAAAAATAAAACGTAGCAATACCAAAAGAGTTTTATTTGACCGCTATATTCTTGATCTTCAATAATTATATGGTCAAAGGATTACTAAATAATGTTTTTATAGCACTAATTTCTCTATATTTGTCTTTTAGTTCAATTTATTAATCGTGGAAATAATTCATAGGAAAATTGAAGACCTGGTAGGGGAAAATCTTATTTTCGCTTCAGTGTTGTATTATTTCGGAATAAAATTTTATGATTATTCTGAAAAAACCCTGAAGCAGGTTTGTGATGAAAAGCAACTGGACATTCAAAAGGTCATCAAAAGTCTGGAATCTGTCCGGAAGAATGACCACCAGGCTAGTATTAAGCTGGTTTCCTATCCGATTGAGCTGATCATCGAATATTTAAAACATACACATTATCTTTTTATCAAGCAAAAGTTACCATTTATTGCCCGTTTGCTCGAGAACATCGACGAGAAACATTTTCACACAAATAATTTTGTCGAAGACCTTAAAATCGTATTTCCCTTGTTCGTCCAGGATTTTATAGTCCACATATACGAAGAGGAAGATACACTTTTTAACTACATTCTCCATCTTAAAAAGGCCCTGCAGGGAGAAATCACACCTTCCGTGATTTATTATCAAATGGAAAAACATTCCATTCAAAAATATGCCATGGAACACGAGCAGCATGATGATGAAATGCAGGGCATCAGAAAAATCACTCAAAACTATAAATGCCATAATTCGGATGATCTGCCGTTAAGGGTGTTGATTTCGGAACTTGAAAATTTTGACAAGGAACTGGTTATTCACGCCAATGTTGAAAACAATGTATTGTTTCCCAAGGCAATGCAATTGGAAGCAGATGTCAAAAAATGGATGGCTGATAAAGTAAAGTTCAATTAGTCGAATGGCTAGAATTCTCGCAATCGACTATGGCACAAAAAGGGTAGGGTTAGCAGTTACTGATCCGGCAAGAATTATTGCCAGCCCGTTAACAACCGTTCATCCTGAAGCACTTATAGCCTTTCTGAAGGAATATGAAGCGCGTGAGGGGATCGAAATATTTGTTGTTGGCTTACCTAAAAATTTGGCCAGTAATGACACTGATTTAACACAAACTGTAAAGAATTTTGTTATTCATCTTAAGCGGGTATTTCCCGGCAAAAAAGTGGTCACCGTCGACGAAAGGTTTACCTCCAAAATGGCTTTCGATGCCATGTTGCAGGGTGGCATGAAGAAAAAGGATAGAAGAAACAAAGAAAACATAGATAAAATTAGTGCAACCATCATATTGCAATCTTTTTTAGAACAAGGTAGTTTGACATGATATATCCCATTGTAGCGTACGGGGATCCTGTATTGAGGAAAAAGGCCGTTGAAATTGAAAAAGGATCGATTGAGATCAATGAACTGGCCAATGACATGTTTGAAACCATGTATAATGCGAATGGCGTGGGTTTGGCAGGGCCGCAGATAGGGAAGCCTATAAGAATATTTGTGGTGGATGCGAGTCCCATGGAGGATGAAAGCATGCAGGATTTTAAGAAGGTGTTTGTAAACCCCGTGATGCTTGAAGAAAACGGTATTGAATGGTCATTTGAAGAGGGATGTCTCAGTATTCCGGATATACGGCAGGAAGTCAACCGCAAACCACAGTTAAAAATCAGGTACTTTGACGAAAACTGGGAGGAACACGAAGAGGTATTCGATGGTTTGAAAGCAAGAATCATACAACATGAATACGACCACATTGAAGGCGTTTTGTTCACCGACCACCTTTCCCCTTTTAAGAAAAGGCTGTTAAAGAGCAAACTGGCTAACATCAGCAAAGGCAATATAAATGTGGAATACCGCATGGCGTTTCCAGTAAAGAAAAGATAGCATTTTGCCAGTTAATCAACCCAAGTTATCCTCTAAGTTACCTGAAGTAGGGACGACCATTTTTACTGTCATGTCTAAGATGGCGCAGGATTTTAAGGCTATCAATTTATCCCAGGGATTTCCCGACTTCGAAATATCCTCAGAATTACAGGATTTGGTAACCACTTATATGCGCCGCGGTTTTAATCAGTATGCGCCCATGCCGGGCGTACCCGATTTGTTAAATAGTATCAGCCGGAAAATTACAAACACTTATGGGATAAACGTCAATCCTGAAAACGAAATTACCGTTACCGCCGGCGCTACAGAGGCACTTTATGCCAGTATCGCAGCGATGGTCAGGCCAGGGGACGAAGTGTTGATCCTGGAGCCCGCCTACGACGCCTACGTGCCCGCTGTCAGGTTAAACGGAGGGATCCCGGTGCTGGTGCCCATGGAGGTGCCTGATTTTACCATGGACTGGCAACGGGTTGCACTGCAAATAAACAAACGCACCAGGCTCATCATCATCAATACCCCCCATAACCCGACAGGGACTATTTTAAGACACGGCGATCTATCGGCCTTGTCGGAAATTACTGAAAAGTATGGTATCTACGTATTAAGTGACGAAGTTTATGAGCACATCATTTTTGACGATGAAGCGCATCAAAGTGTGTTGAAATATCCGGGTTTAAGGGAAAGAAGCATAGCCGTTTATTCTTTTGGAAAAACCTTTCATGCCACCGGATGGAAAGTTGGTTACAGCGTGGCATCCGCCCCGCTGACCGCTGAAATAAAAAAGGTTCATCAGTTTCTAACCTTCAGCGTCAATACCCCTGTGCAATATGCCCTGGCTGCTTTTCTGGACAATGAAAAGAATTACCAGGGATTACATAAGTTTTTCCAGGAAAAAAGGGATTACTTTTTACAGCAAATGGAAGCGTCCCGGTTTGAGCCAGTGCCATCCAAAGGCACTTATTTCCAGTTATTTTCCTACAGGAATTATGGAACCACCCCTGACAGGGAGATGGCGGAGTGGTTAACCAGGGAGGTCGGTGTGGCCGCAATACCTATATCGGTATTTTATCAGGATAAGACTGATAATCACTATCTGAGGTTTTGTTTTGCCAAGGACAATCAGACACTGCAAAAAGGAGCGAGGTTATTATGCGGGATTTAACGGTTAGCTTAATCCAATCAAACCTCCATTGGCATGATGTAGATGCCAACCTGGCTATGTTCGAAGAAAAAATCTGGCAAATCGAGGGGAAAACCGATATTATTTTATTGCCGGAAATGTTTAACACCGGTTTTACCAACGCCACTAAGCCGCTGGGCGAAATAATGAATATGAAAACTTTCCGGTGGATGAAACAGCAGGCAAACCAAACCGGCGCCGTTGTGGCCGGTAGTTTAATTATCAGGGAGGGCGAGCATTTCTATAACCGGCTGATCTGGATGGAGCCGGGCGGCCATTTCCGCACCTATGACAAGAGGCACCTTTTTAGAATGGCAAACGAACACCACTATTTTAGTGCGGGAAAGGAAAAACTGCTCGTCGAACTTCACGGATGGAAAATCTGCCCGATGATATGTTATGATCTGAGGTTTCCGGTCTGGAGCCGCAACCAGTGGCATGAGGACAGGGGTCATTCGTATGATTTATTGTTGTTTGTAGCCAATTGGCCGGCCAAGAGAATCCCTGCCTGGGATATCTTGTTAAAAGCCCGGGCGATTGAAAATCTAAGTTATGTGGCAGGTCTGAACAGAGTCGGTAAGGATGGAAATAATATTGCTTACAACGGGCATTCGGTCGTGATCGATCCCCTGGGCAACGTGCTACATTTCCTGGAAGATAAGGAAGGCACCATCACCCTTACCCTCACCAGAAGCCAACTAGAAAAAGTACGCTCCGATTTTCCAGCTCATCGGGACAGCGACAGCTTCCTGGTAACCTAAAACACAAAGACACACGGAGGTTTTCGCCTGCAAAATAAAGGCACATTCTTAAGTGGTGCAACAGCCACGTCTGCCGGTGCCTTACCGGTCGCAGCGGAATGAACGCAGCGCTCGTGCTATCGATGGTGTCAATGGAAAAAGCGATTTCAGAAAACCAGAAAAAACGTCAACAGCGCTAATACAGCGCCAATCGTACCATATATTTGCAGCACCCGTTTCCTGTTTTGCCTCGGCATCCACCACAATACAACCCAGGGTTTATAAAGCCCGGTAATCAGTAACAAAAAATCAAGGATTATTAACAAAAGCAAAATGGTGTGAAGTGGCATCGGCACGATGACTTTGAATCTATTAATTTTTCTGTTAAATTATGGATTACTGCTGGCATTTACCAGTGTTGCCATAAAAGTGGTGATAACCAATTACACCCATCACCTTCAATTGTCAGGACAAAAACTTAAATACCATGTTTAAAAACTACTTTAAAATTGCCATCAGGAATATTTTAGCGCAGAAGGTCTACAGTTTCATTAATATCTTGGGACTTTCCACCGGAATGGCCGCTTGTATCTTAATATTATTGTTTGTCAAAGATGAATTAAGCTATGACAAATACCATGAAAAGTCAGACCGCATTGTAAGAGTTTCGCGGGCCTGGAAGAACATAGATGGTGAAACCAGCCTGCATCTCGGCCAGGTTGCCCCACCGTTTGCGCCTTTGCTGAAAAGTGACTTTGAAGGCATAGTCCTTAATGCAGTGCGGTTTTTAGGCGATGATCCGTTGATTACCTACAAGGAAACCAAGATTGAAGAGGAGAAATTTTTCTTTGCAGACCACGATGTATTTGAGGTCTTTTCCTGGAAACTGGTCAAAGGAGACCCTGCTACAGCGTTGAAAGAACCCAACTCGCTTGTCATTACCCAATCTACTGCAGAAAAATACTTTGGTGCCGCCGACCCTATAGGAAAAGTACTGAATTATGATAACCGAGTGGATATGAAAGTAACAGGGGTCATGGAGGATGTACCACACCATTCACATTTTACCCTGGATTTTCTTTGCTCCTTCCAAACGGTAGAAGATTTTTTCGGACTGGAAAATCTCATGAACAACTGGGGAAGCAATAATTACGGCACATATCTACTGTTACCGGAAGGCTATAATTACCTGGATTTACAGGCCCAACTCGGAGATTTTTTGAATAAACACCTTCAGCCAGGAGGCAATGGCAGAAAACCGGCTGAATACAATCAATTAACTTTATGGCCCCTCACAAGTATCCATTTACACTCCCATCTGGATTCGGAGATGGAAGCCAATGGAGATATTGCCTACGTTTACACATTCACAGCCATTGCCTTTTTGATCCTGGTTATTGCTTGTATCAATTTTATGAACCTCTCCACTGCCCGCTCGGTAAAAAGGGCGAAGGAAGTTGGATTAAGAAAAGTGATGGGCGCCTACAGAGGCATGCTCATTCGACAGTTTCTTATAGAATCCGTTCTCTTTGCTGTCATCAGTTTGGTATTGGCCCTGGCCATTGTTTCATCGCTGCTGCCATGGTTTAACAATTTCGTTCAAAAAGACCTATCGATTTCCATCGCCAACAATTTATTTGTCATATACCTGCTAGGGGGAATTACACTGTTTGTTGGCATAGCGGCAGGCAGTTATCCGGCCTTGTTCCTGTCCAGGTTCCGCCCGGCCAATATTTTAAAAGGCCAGAACGTGCGAAACAAAAATGGCTTTAACCTGCGCTCGGTTTTGGTTGTGGTACAATTCTGTATCTCTATTGTTTTGATAATCAGTGTAGTTGTGATACAAGAGCAATTGCAATATATGCGGGCCAAGCCACTCGGATTCAACAAAGACAATCTATTGATCTTGCCGATGAACAATGAAATTTACAACCAATATGAGTCCATCAGGGGCAGGTTATTGCAACAACCGGGAATCAATAGTGTGTCCATCACCAGCAGGGTTCCATCAGGCAGATTGCTTGATTCGCAGGGCGCTAAGGCGGAGATCGATGGCGATATGAAGGCCATTCAGTTTCGTATAGCCGATGTACATGTGGACCACGATTTTCTGGGATCTTTTGAGGTCCCCTTTACAGCAGGCCGCGATTTTGATATCAATCGGGCGAGTGATTCCACAGAGTCATTTATTTTAAATAAAACGGCCATAAAAGCCATTGGCTGGAATTCTGATGACGAAGCCATTGGTAAAGCATTTCATTACGGGCAAAGGCAGGGTAAGGTAATCGGTGTGGTGGAAGATTTCCATTTCGAATCGCTTCATCAGGAAATAGCCCCAATCGTATTTTTGATTTCCAATGGCCGTTCCCGGAGCATGGCCCTCAGAATCAATTCTGCCCATGAAGATGAGACGCTGGCTTATCTAAAGGAACAATGGTCATACCTGAGGCCTGGATTTCCATTTACGCATTATTGGGTGAATGAACGATTCAGTGAGCAGTACAACAATGAAGACCGCCTGGCCAGCCTGGTTCAATATTTTTCGGTGCTTGCTATCATTATTGCTTCCTTGGGACTTTTTGGGCTTGCTTCATTTACCGCTGAGCAACGATTTAAGGAAATCGGTGTAAGAAAAGTAATGGGCGCTTCTGTTAGCCAGATTTTGATGCTATTGACCCGAGGCTTCACTTACCTGGTGATTATTTCCTTTGTCATAGGGGGTGTGCTGACCTGGTATGTAATGGAAAGCTGGCTGCAAAACTTTGCTTACCAGACCGCATTGTCTCTCTGGCCCTTTCTTTGGGGAGGTGGCATAGCTATTTTTATTGCGTGGCTGACTGTGGGTTACCAATCCATCAAGGCCGCTTCTACCAATCCCATTGAAGCATTAAAACATGAAGAGTAAATAAAAAGGCCCTGATGGGCCTTTTTTATACCAGTTATAAACCTTAAAGGCTATAACTCAGAGACACATTAAAATTTGTTCCTCTTCTGAAGGACTGGAATACAAACTCTCCGTTAAAATCATATTCGTGCAGGAATTCCATATTCAAAATATTCATGACTTTGACTCCCAAATTCAGATGCTCATTCAACTGCCTTGTAGAAACAAAATTCAGAGATGGTCTGGGTTGTTCATAGACATCCGGATCCAGGGCGCCGGTCACATAACTGAGCCTTTCACCAAAAATATTAAACGATAAAGTGTTTTCCCATTGCAGCGCATCACTGACATGAGACAGGGCGAAGTTGATAATATAAGGTGACTGTCCCTGAAATGGTCTTGTATCTTCAATATTCAGTCTTCTGCCTTGTGCCTGTTCATTTCTAAGGGCTGCCAGTTCTTCTTCACCCTTGTCTACTTCAGAGAAAATCAGGCTAAAATTGGTTGATAATTTAAAATTGGAGAGTGCCTCTGAAATGAAATCCAGGCTTTTCCGGAATTCCACCTCGGCACCTAGCACCAGGGCATTCTCTGAGTTAACCGGCACAATTTCAGGGGAACCGGCTCCGGGCGTAAGCTGGAATATAATCGGATCTTCGAAATTTTTGTAATAAGCACTTACAGCAAAAAGCTCCCCTGTCCTGGGATAGGTTTCATAACGCAAATCAAAGTTTTGAATTAACGTTCTGTCTAATTCAGGGTTACCCACAAAAATCGGGTAACCAATAGTAGCAGTGGCTGCGAACGGGGAGATTTCCCGCATGTTGGGCCTGGCAATCGTCTGACTGGCAGCTACCCTGAAATTAGAGTTTTCACTTAATTTAAGAATTCCGTTTAAGGAGGGCAAAAGATCTAATGTTGAAATATCACCACGTGGCCTCGATGAATCCTCACTCACGGTACTCAAATCCGTATTTTCAAGCCTTAGACCACCAATTAACTTAAATTTTGGTGATAAATTATAAACACCCATGACATAGCCTGCCGTAATAACTTCTTCTCCTTCATAGGAGTTTCTTAACTGGGTAAGGTCCGTGTAAACATTTCCAAAACCAAACCTCCCCGTACCAGTGCTTTCGGGTGTATTTACCACCCCGGCATTAGAGGGGTCAAAAAACCTTTCCAACTCGCTTTCATTTTGAATTTCACCAAAATTAAAGTAATCCGGATTTAACCTGTTTTCAATCTGCTGGATCAGGCTGTAAAAATTCTCCGAAAAATCCCGCTGTTTGTTGGAATAAAGACCTCCGAATTTTATCTGGTTATCATTTTCCTTTGACAGTTCCAGTACTACGTCAATTTTTCCATTGATCTGGGCGTCTTCCAAATCCCTGTAAAAATGAGTGGGGAGAATACCTATTTCAGATTGATTAAGAATAAAACTTAAGGTGCCATCTTCCTGAAAATTGCCGCCAAATGCAAATATTCTGGAATCGGGTTCTTTCTGATTGGACAAAACATAGCCTGCCAACCAGTCGATTTTGATGGGTATATGCTTATCGATATAATGTTTACCCGATAGCTGGTTATTCAGCAATCCTCTTTCCATCCAAAGGACCCCCCTGGTATCAAATTGGTCATAAGACGTTTGTAACCAGAATCCGACATTTCTCTGAAAAGCCGACTGACCATCGTGATTGTATAAACTGGTAAATTGCAACTCATGATTGTTGGACAATTGTAAAGATAAACCAAGCAGACCTCCTATCTGGGTGTTGGTTTGGCTTCTGATTTCATTAAAATTCTGGATAGTTCTCAGGTTTCCGTTATTGTCCTGATAAAATCCACTTCGACCATCATCATAAAAAGTGTAATTTCTATTAAAGACTACACCCAGGTTATAACCAAATCTTTTTCCAAAAACCTCTGAACTATTACCCGTTGAAAGGTTAAAGCCATAATTTAAAGGAGCCGTTATCTGGTCAGGGACAAATGGGTTATCAAACGATTTAGCAGTTCGATTTACCAGATCCCTTTCCAGAAGGTTGTCCGGATCCCTGCCGGCAATGGCCTGATCATTAAAGCCGCGCATGTCTGTTCGTCTTACTACCCCCGGAATATCGCGCGTGCCATCATCATATCCCAACCAGTCTAACTGCCCCTCTGCGGCATCGGTGAAAAATCCATCCCTCAACGAAGCCTGGGTATTGTAAGTGGTCGATAACCCAAAATTGAAATAAAATTCATCGGGCATAGACTTGGTAGTAACATCCACTTTTCCTCCGGTGAAATTTCCAGGCTGGTCTGGCGTAAACGTTTTAACAGTTACCAGATTTTCAATCATGTTGGAGGGAATGAGATCCATATTTGAGCTATTTCGATACGGATCGGTGCTTGGCAAGGCAACACCGTTCATTTGAGTAACCGAATACCGGTCACCTAACCCTCTCATTACCACATATTTTCCTTCTTCGATAGAGGCGCCTGTCACCTGTCTTACCGATTCGGCTGCATTTGAGACCCCCAACCGGCCTATTTCTTCAGAAGATATTCCATCTTGCACAGCAAAGGATTTTTTCTGGAGGGAAAGCAAGGCTATCTCGTTGTTATTTATTCTTTCTGCAGTAATCACGACCTCTTGTAACTGGTCGGTTTCAAGCGCTAACGTAACATTAATCACCGTATTCTTTCCATCAATAATTTGCACATTTTGAATGATTTGTTTCTGATAAGAAACATAGGAGATTTCCAGGGTGTAACTACCGGGAGCAATTCCTTTCATTTGATAGTTGCCATAGATATCTGTAACCGACCCGTGTCCTGTTGAAGGTATAAAGGCGGTTGCACCGATTAACTCCTCACCGGTCTCCTGATCAACAATTTTGCCGGATAAAGAACCCTCTTGAGCCATAGCCATATTTGCCAGCCCAAGAAAGATAGCAAAGCTAATAGTAATTTTCTTTAACATGTCTCTGATTAGTAAAATGTCCGCAAAGCTAACTTTAAAATATTAACCATTAATTAATGCAATGTGAACTTTGTGTTAAGAAATTATAGGAAAGGACTCAGGTGTAAGCTCGTTGATATAAAAGAAAACCCCGGAGCCTGAAAGCTCCGGAGCTTGATAAGATTGGTTCCTACAATCTTAGTAATAGTATTTTTGCCTAGTTACCCAGGTAACCGAATTTAGCCAGTGTAGACCATCCTGATAACCAGGTATCGGCTTCAGAGGGATCGAATGCACCTCTGTACATTACAGCTTCCATTCCATGGATTGTCGGATCGGTTACGTCTGAGTCGGCAGAGGCAGGACGAGGATCCAAACCACCATCGGCTGTTCTCGAAATGCCCCTTAAGACCGCAGAAGTCTCTACTTTGTTATTGTTGTCGGTAAGCTCAGCCACAACATCAGCAATTTTGCCCTCGTAAAGCAGATCGCCGGCATCATTCCTTTCACTATGTGGCTTTACCATCGATGATACACCTTGTCCTGCATCATAACCGGCAAATTGCGCCCAGGTATTACTCAGAATCTCCAACTGAAAAATTCCTTTCGGTGTACCGATATTTGCATAGGCATCATTCGTATCATCAACATCAAAGTTGCCGCTTTGGGGATCTGATTCTGATTTAAGATCCTCCACGGTAATGGCCTGGCCAGGGTAATCCTCAAAAATTGAGTTCATTACCTTGCCCGCAAAGTTTTCTCTTAACAAGAGCGCCCTGTCTCTTCCACCAGCCGGAATGGCCTGGCCGGGTCCAATAGCTGTCCAGTTTGAGATATTCGGTGCGCTAAACAAAGTGGCATCATCAGGAGAAGCACCATCCCACTCGCCGGAGTGGTCGTAGGCATCGCTGGAAGTTCCGGGTAACATCAGGGAGAATAAGAATTGCCCGTTACCTCTCCAGCCTAAGTCAAAATCAAAATCATCGTCGGTTGAGAAAGCCACACTAACATACTTGATGTTTACAGTGCCTCCAAATATTTCAACACCATCATCGGCACTTGAAAATACATCGATGAATTCAATGGTTGTTCCATTACCAACGCCACCGAGGGTCAATCCTTGTAATTCGTTTCCAGGCTCAAAACCTACACCGGAATACCTGATAGATACGTATCTTAAAATGCCAGAATTATCGGCGGCATTATTTCCACCGTATGCCCCTCTGGGCTCCCCTGAGTCAATACCTTCGATTTGAATGCCGGAGGTAGCACCCCCTCTTTCGGCCGGTGCGTTGCCCAGGATAATCAACCCGCCCCATTGCTCGTTATCAGTGGGTAGTAAGACACCTTCCTCAAAATCATCATTCTCAGCAGTGAAAATGATAGGATCTGTTGCTGTGCCTTCCGCAAATATCTGCGCACCGGCAGTGATAAATAACGCCGAAGTATTATCGCCTGCGTCGGTAGGCGTTTGTACAAATTTGATGATTGTACCCTCTTGAATGTTTAATCTGCCTCCTGATTCCAAAAATACAAGTCCATCTACTAAGTAGGCTCTGGTGTTTACCCAATCGTAAACAGCCGTTCCGAGATCATTGTCAGTAATAGTGGTGAAGTCCACTGTCAGTACGTGTGTGGCAGAAGCTTTCTGACCATCACTGTCCTCTACTGTAAATTCAAAGGTAATTTCAGTACCTGCCTCTAACGGGGTAGGTGTGTAAGAAAATTCCTGTGTGGTTGAAGTTTCCCCGGAATAGTTGATTACATCACCGAAGGGTTCTCCATTTTTAGTGATTGTTAAAGATGCCAATCCATCATCTGCGCCTAATGAGGCTGTTACCGGACCTAAGACATCACCCGCTTCAACGTTAGCCGTGGGGGGGATATCCGCGATGGTTGGTACCGCACTTTCAGAGATGGTTACAGTTACAGAGCCAGTGCCTGTCCTATTGTTTTGGTCTGTCACCGTAAGCTGCACATTTTCAGTGCCTGCGGACGTTCCTGCGGTAAAAGTTACCACCACATTACCCGTTAATGCTCCCGCGACAGGGGAACTCGATACAGTGGCACCGGCCGGAGTTGCTGAAGCTGATTGAAAACCGCCTGGCGCTTGGATACTGAAAGTTATGTCAACACTTGTTCCGATCTGTACAGTTACATCAGAAGGGTCGCTGACGGTTGGAGCAGCAGGTGGCGGATCGTCGTCATCGTCACTACACGAAGCTATGAAAAGCATGCCCGCGAGCCCCAATAAACCTAGTAAATAAGATAATTTTTTCATGCCAAGAAATGGATTTAGTTAAATGATAAAATTGCGGTACAAAGTTGTAGATTGAATATTAAGGGGTGGTCTCGGAATTGTTAACAATATGTTAAAGATATGTGAAGCCAAAATTTCAGAAATAACATAAATTTAACATTATGCAAAAAAAAAGAAGCCCTGGGGCTTCTGTTATATTTTATGTTGGAATTGTGTTACTACGCCTTTGATATTACGCATTAATAGGTATTTTTTTCAAAAGTGATTCAATGATATCGTGGGTGGTGATACCATCTGCTTCAGCCTCGTAATTAAGTATTATCCGGTGATTTAGTACATCGGGGGCCACTTCTTTAATATCTTCCGGCAAAACATAATCTCTCTCATCAAAAAAGGCTATCGCTTTGGCCGCCAGATTCAAATTGATACTCGCCCTGGGAGAGGCCCCGAACTGAATAAAGCTGGCCTCGTGATTCATACCATAATCCATTGGTTTTCTGGAGGCAAACACCATTTCAATGATATATTTCTCAAGAGATTCAGATATGCTGACACGGTTGATTTCCTGCCTGATAGCAAAAATATCATCTTTGGATAAAATGGTCCCGGCCTCTCCGCTAAAGCTCATATCTGACATTCGTCGCATTACTTCCAACTCTTCATCTTTTGAAGGATAATCAACGTGTACTTTCAGCATAAAACGGTCTACCTGCGCTTCCGGCAAAGGATAGGTACCCTCCTGGTCAACAGGGTTCTGCGTAGCCATTACCAAAAAGGGCCGGTCAAGCTGATAGGTGGTTTCCCCAATGGTGACCTGTTTTTCCTGCATGGCTTCCAGCAAGGCCGATTGCACCTTGGCCGGTGACCGGTTAACCTCATCAGCCAGAATCATGTTGGCAAAGATCGGCCCTTTTTTAACTTCGAACCGGGACAGTTTCTGGTTATAAATCATAGTACCGATAAGGTCTGCCGGCAGCAGATCAGGTGTGAATTGCAGGCGGTGAAAATCAAGATGCAGCACCTTAGCCAGGGTATTTACCGTTAAAGTTTTGGCTAACCCTGGCACACCCTCCAATAGAATATGTCCCTGGGTAAATAACCCTACCAGCAAACGGTTAATCATATACTCCTGCCCTACAACAATTTTCCCTACCTCCTTAAATACCTGTTTGATTTTGTCCTGATATTCCTTTTTCAGATCCTGGCTTCCAGCCATTATTGGTTCTTCCATCGATGTTCGGATTTAATGAATATTTTCAAACCGTAAATCTATAAAATTTATTATTTATTGAAGGAAAGATGGCCGGTTTGGAGCGCATAAGTAAGATGTGATATCGTGTTTTTAACGTTTTTTAACAGTGTTACAAAGATCGCTTCACCAGTCCGGATGGTTAGCTGGTCATTTTACCTGGTTGAATCTTATTTTTTGCAGGTGAAACCCGGAATCCGAAAAACCCGTAAATGAAAAAAGGAGCCTTACGGCCCCCTCTTTCAAACTGTAAAAAACTAACCCTAAATTTAACCTATATTACCTTATTAACTATGCAAACAAATGTTGTTAAACTTTTTAACTTAATTTGTTTGTCTTAATGACATTTCAAAGATGAGGGCTTTTCAGATAATTTTGAAACGCATGTAAACGCATTTCTTACATTGGTAACTTATCTTGTTTTTATCTAATTTAAAGCCATTTATTCCGGGCAAGGAAGAAATAAAAACATCATTTCCACGCCATGCCTTTGGAGGTTTTATTCGCGATTTTTGCCTTTTTAGGGCGTTATTCGTTGATTTTTAGCGATTTAAAAAAAATTTCATACCCCGGACTTCAGGGAATAATAGATTTTGGAATTATTAAATCTTTGATAATGAAGATTTTATATTTCCCCAACATATCACATGAGCACCTGCAACTTTTCATCTGATTACGAAAAAAAATTTACCCTTGTATTGGAAATATGGCGGCAATAATTTTCTAAATTTGTCACAAAGAATTATTGTAAAACCCTAGCCAACTATCAAAAAATGAGCATTCGCATCGAAAAAGATACAATGGGAAATGTGGAAGTGCCTGCCGATAAATATTGGGGCGCCCAAACGCAACGGTCAAAACAAAACTTCCGCATCGGAGGGGACAATATGAAAATGCCTATTGAAATCATCAGGGCATTCGCCATACTTAAAAAGGCCGCCGCGCAGACCAACCACGAACTGGAAGTCCTGGACCATGAGAAGGCGGATGTCATCGGCAGGGTCTGCGATGAAATCAGGAATGGGGATCACGACGATCAGTTCCCGCTTGTAATTTGGCAAACAGGTTCAGGCACGCAATCCAATATGAATGTCAACGAAGTAATTGCCAACCGCTCGCATGTATTGATGGGCGGCAAACTCGATGATGCGCAGAAAAAAATACACCCGAATGACGAAGTCAATAAATCGCAATCTTCCAACGATACTTTTCCTACGGCCATGCATATTGCGGCCTATACTAAAATAGTGGAAGACACTATGCCAAAAATCACCCAACTGCGCGACACACTCGATCAGAAGGCCAGGGCTTTTGCAGAAGTGGTGAAAATCGGGCGTACACATTTCATGGATGCCACGCCACTGACTTTGGGCCATGAATTTTCAGGCTATGTTTCACAATTGGATCATGGCTTAAAAGCACTTGATAATACGCTGAGTCATTTATCAGAACTTGCACTGGGTGGCACCGCCGTGGGAACAGGACTCAATACACCGGAAGGTTATGCATCTTTGGTAGCTGAAAAGATAGCGCATTTGTCCGGCCATCCATTTGTTAGTGCTCAAAACAAGTTTGAAGCCCTGGCGGCACATGATGCAATTGTAGAAACTTCGGGTGCCTTAAAGCAACTGGCTGTAAGTTTGATGAAAATTGCCAACGACATCAGAATGTTATCCTCCGGGCCTCGGTCAGGGATCGGAGAAATTCTTATACCGGAAAATGAACCTGGCTCTTCCATTATGCCTGGCAAAGTAAATCCCACACAGTGCGAAGCCTTAACCATGGTTTGCGCACAGGTAGTTGGCAACGATACCGCCATATCGGTAGGTGGTATGAGCGGGCATTTTGAATTGAATGTTTTTAAACCTCTGATGGCCTATAACCTGCTCACTTCGGCCACTTTGCTGGGAGATGCCTGCCTGTCATTTGATGAGCATTGTGCCGTGGGGATTGAACCCAATCACGCCGTAATCAAGGAGAAGCTCGAAAAGTCATTAATGTTGGTAACAGCCCTGAATACGCATATAGGATATGAAAATGCCGCTAAAATAGCTAAAAAAGCCCATGAAGAAGGCACTACGTTAAGGGAAGCTGCCCTTGCCCTGAATTTACTGACCAACGAACAGTTCGATGAATGGGTAGTGCCGGAGAATATGACGGGAAGCTTGTCAAAAATACCTTAAATCTTACCTTAAGGTGACCATCGGTAATTAGCTGAAATTTGGAAATGTAAGCCTTATTTTCGTACATTGGGGTTTGAAGTAAGGAAATTAGTAGGTAAATATTATATAAAATGAAAAACCTGGTATTGATTATTTGTTTAGTGTTTTGTACTTCATTGGCACAGCAGGCCCACGCACAACTCTCCAAAAAGGAGAAAAAAGAGTGGAAAAAAAGACAAAAAAGTCTTCCTCTTGAGGAATTTAAAAGAATTGTGGAGGAAAGCAGTTCCATGAAAGGAAAAGTCAGCAGCCTGGAAGGGCAGGTCTCAAGTCTGCAATCCAGGGTTGCGGATAAAGATGCTGAAATAAACAGGCTGAAATCAGATCTGGCTGCTGCCCGGGAAGAGGCCAGTAGCGCATTAAACACTATAGAAACTGTCAACGAAACAAGAACAGCCCAGGGAGTGGTTTTCAAAGTGCAGATCGGAGCCTACAAAAATATGGATCTTAAAAAATATGAAAGTGCCGGCGGTGATTTCGCCGCTGAAGACATCGACGGTATTCAAAAGTTTACCCTGGGTAGCTTTGGCGATTACTGGGAAGCCGATACTTTTAAAAAATATCTAAGGGAAATGGGTGTCAAAGATGCCTGGATCGTTCCCTACAAAGACGGTGTTAGGGTTCCTATCAAAGATGTTCTTGAGGGAATAGTCAACTGATTTAACACTGGCTTTGTGTTGGAAGCAGTGCTTTTTAAGTACTGCTTTTTTGTTGAAAAAATTAAAATCTTTGAAATAGAAGTCGCTTTTCATACATGTTTACGACAAATTTATTAATCCGTTGATTCATCTCTTTTTAAAAAAAGAGTTGACAATTGTAACGTTACAGTATACATTAGCGTTTATGATTAAAAGCATTAAGCACAAAGGGTTAAAGCAATTTTGGGAAACCGGAAATTCTTCACGCTTACCAGCGTCATTTATAAATAAAATCAGGACATTGCTTTTAACGCTGGACAGTGCGGTTAACATTGACCGGATTAATATTCGTGCAGGGAAACTGGACAAACTAACAGGAGATATGAAAGACTATTGGGCTATCTCTGTTAATAAAAATTGGCGCATTACCTTCACCGTAGGTGATGATGACCATATTTATGATGTTGATTTTGTGGACTATCATTAAAAGGTAAAACTATGATATTAAAACCAATGTTTAACCCTCCTCACCCGGGAGAAGTTCTGAAGGAACTTTACATGGAAGGACTTACAGTAACAAAAGCTGCTGAATACCTGGGGGTTACACGTAATACCATGTCAAAGCTGATTAATGCAAGGCAGGATGTCACGCCTGAAATGGCCTTACGTCTTGCCAAAGCATTTGATACCGATGCCGAGATGTGGATGAATATGCAAAATACTTATGATCTTTGGCACGCAGGAAAAAATGGTAAGAGATTTTTAAAAAATGTTAAACGTGTGCCTAAATCAAATCAACTGCATATGTAGTTGCAGCAATCTTTAAAATGTAAACATCCTCCCAAATAATGACAGGGAGGATGTATCAGCCTTTTTTCTTCCGGTTTTAAAACACCTTCAATTGATACAAGAATAACAACAGATCTTTGTATACTTCACTTCCCGCATTGTTTTGGGTAAATAATGTGATATACTTAATCCATTCCTCCACATTCCTGGTAAAGTTTTCCTCCCCATGAGTTTCACCCATCAATTTCCCCAGGTTATCAATGGTTGCGGGTGCAAAAAGGGCTTTTCTAAATTCAAACAGGAAAAACAGCAGGTCTCTATGTTCCTGGCCCCCTACATTGCCATCTTCCCCAACCGACAGGGCTACAAACTCCAGCCACTTGTCTATTTCGGCTTTCAGTTCTTCTTCCCCAAACGCAAAAGCGATTAATTCATTAAAATCGGGCATCATTTTAATAAGTTTTTGGTTTTAAAATAGTTTAACTTTGCAGCACAGCAACAAACATTAACTTTATACCACGACCTATTTTCAAAACAAAAAGGCAGTCAGTATAATGCTTTGCTATCGCCCGGCATTCTATTATAGGGGAAGATGCGAGGCAGTTTGATCGCTTTGTTTTAGATGACGTGTGTTAAAACTTAGCACAAAGTAATCTTGGCCACACACTCGGTATACTTGACAATTAAAACATCCACGAATTCTTTATATTGTTTGTTTATTACTATTGGCCTTATGCCAATAACCAAATTTATATTAAAGATAACAAAATAATAAGTAAATTGAACAATATTTTTGGTATTAATCTAAAAAAATTCAGAGAAGTACGGGGACTTAACCAAAAAGAGTTTGCGGAATTATTATCTAAGGAAACCACACAAAGCTTCAACCAACAGCACATCTCCAATTATGAGTCCACGGAAATCTTTCCTAAACCCATGGTCATACCCCATATCGCAAAAATCCTGGGAGTTACCACGGATCAACTTTTTGGGTATAACGCAACTGCAAAAGAAATTGACATTAGTGAAATCATTGGGGTGACCAGACCGGAATTAAACCGCTTATCCAAAACACAACTAAAAATGGTCTTTGAAAAATACCTCAACTATCTGGATGAACTCATTAAGTCGAGGGAATTGCTGGTTGAAAAGGTTCACCACTTAGAGG
The DNA here is from genome assembly GCF_056858335.1 of Agaribacillus sp. DX54. Lineage (NCBI taxonomy): Bacteria > Pseudomonadati > Bacteroidota > Cytophagia > Cytophagales > Splendidivirgaceae > Agaribacillus > Agaribacillus sp. DX54. Next base: position 103,114 of record NZ_JBXEQE010000016.1, on the reverse strand, counting down.
CGCAAATCCAATTGTTAAAACAAGAAAGTGCTGAGGGCTCAAATGATGAGTGAATTGGCTAATTTATCAACTTTCTTCACTTATAAAAACCGTTTATTGGTAATAGCTGAAATAAATTACTGATCAATTATTTTGAGCGCCCAAAGGAGTTTACAGAATCTCAACATTATGAACTCAGGTTTCTGGGAAAACATGTGTATTATCAAGAAAAAGCAAATAGTGGAAATTTCCAAATGTAAATTGTCAGTATTGGGTAGTTGACCCAATCGGGTTTCTCGCAGCTAAGCTATACCATGTGGAACGGCCCTTGCCATGGCGTACAAGATAACCGGCTTGCACGAGTTCGCCCAGGCGTTTCTTGATTGTAGCACGGCTTTCGCCGGTCTGTCTTTCGATCTCACCGGTTGACAAACGCCGGTGATGTCCGAACAGTTTCAAAATCGTTTCCGAAAGTGCCGGAAGTGCATTATAGAATTTTTCAGCACTTCCGATGCGTTTCTCCAAACGTTGTTTTTGTGCCTTTAAACTTTGAAAAAAAAACATCAGCCAGGGCTGGTAATCCGGTTTACCGGTTTTTAATGTTTTTTGACTCTGTCGCAAAGCAAGATAGTAGTTGTCTTTATTCATCTCGATGATATATTCCAGGGAACTGTAAGGTACATATTGGTATCCTGCTCTCAGCAATAACAAAGTAGTTAAGACTCGTGACAAACGCCCGTTACCATCCTGAAAGGGATGAATGGCAAGGAACTCCACCGTGAATATGGCAATCACAAACAAGGTATGTAAAGTCCCTTCTTCCAACATTGTATTTGTCCAGTCCACAAGATCTGCCATTTTGTTGGGCGTTTCAAAAGGACTTGCTGTTTCAAATATGACGCCCAGGCTTTTACCCTGTGAATCAAAAGCCTCGACATGATTGGCGTTTTTTTTGTATTCCCCTTTATGCCATTGATCCTTTTCGCTGTATTGCAAAAGCATACTATGGAACTGTTTAATGTAATTCTCAGTAAATGGTACCATGTTCCAACTTAAAAAAATCTGGTTCATAGTATCTGCATAGCCCGCCACTTCCTGTTCATCGCGAGATTGAAAGGATTTTGTTTCCAGACCGGAAAGTAATCTGTCAACCTCCTCGTCAGACAGTTTTGATCCTTCTATGCGCGTAGATGATCCGATACTTTCTATGGTGGCCACTTTTTTAAGGTCAGCAAGATGGTCTGGCGCCAGGGTATTCAGAACCTGCCATTTGCCTTTAAACTCATCCAGCTCCGTGATCAACGCCAGGATTTCACTTGTTACCAATATCATATCCTGTCTGTTTAATCTTGCCATAATTCATCTAAATCTGGCCAATTGTAGCCAATTGTAGCCAATTGTAGCCAATTGTAGCCAATTGTAGCCAATTGTAGCCAATTGTAGCCAATTGTAGCCAATTGTAGCCAATTGTAGCCAATTGTAGCCAATTGTAGCCAATTGTAGCCAAATATAGCTAATTATGGCCAATTGTAGCTGTTTTTCTTGAAAAATCTTGTGGGCAAGTATCCCCTATTGACGAGTTTTTTTGAGCCCTTCCTAATCCAAAACCAATCACCCTTTTCCTGTTTTAAAAGACCTTCAAAAATCAAGGGTTTCTGTTCAATAAGATGTATTTATCCATTCATTGCAGTTTTTCTTTTATGCTTATTTATTTCCCTCGTCACCACCCGAAATATTTATTTCTCTTTCGACTAATTCGTTGAATTCCAGATAGAACTGTTCACATTCATTCTTAAAAGCATAATCCTCATGAAATCAATTTAAAAGTATTTAGCTGGATTGAACCGTCTTCCTGATATTTATTTCTGTCTTTAAAATTATCATCAATGAATCGGACGTACATTGAGTATCTTTTATTATGTTCTCGGTGACCATCTAAATCATCCGTAGCGGAAAAAATAAATGCATGATGTCCATTGCTATCAATCAATTTATGATAAGCCTCAATACATGCTTTGACAATAGCTTTAATATGACCAGGGCCTAAACCACACCTTACACGGTATTTTTTCTTTCCTTCACCAAATCCTTCGTGGTAAAACGATATTACACAAATACTATATTTGTAGATTTCAAGTTCAATATAAGTCTTTATGGTTCGCTTTTCTAATTTTTTCCCGACGTTATGATAAGTATCAAATTCAGGAATAAACCTGTATAATTGTTTGTAAATGTAAAATTCACCATCTACAGGTTTCTTATTACCTATAAAAACAAGACCTCTTTTCCTCACTAAAGATGTTGATTTGAGTATTCTCCACGTGATGAAGTAGCAGGTATGAATGGTATTTTGCCATGGTCAAGGATAAATTCTCTGGTGGTACGTTTAGAGATAATAACAGGTTTACTACTTGGCTGATCACTTAATAAACCTATTCTACTTAACTTCCAGGGTAACTCACTATGAGTCAAGTCAACCAATTGAGAACCACTTAAATGACCATAGGCATCCCATACTTCCTGTAAATGACTGGTAAATGCAGAAGGAGGATTATAGTCATCTAATTTATTTCGTGGTATACCATCTGTTCTTCTTATAAATCTGAATAATTGCCAGATTTCAGGAACAACCGGACCATATTTCCAGGCCTTTATGTCACTAAAAAATAAGCGATTACCATGCTTAACGAAAAACCATACCTGAGCATAATAAAGGAGCTTTTGCAGTTGAAGGGGGGATACACCTTTTTTAACAAAAAAAGATGCGGTATTTAATACGTTTATAGCTCCCATTTCAAAAAAACATTATTTACTTATTTACAAAAATAATTAATATTATTAATAGTAACTCCATTTTATTTGCATTATTCCTTACTCAAAATTTTTCTTTTTCTATGGCTTTTATGCGCATCAAAGGTTTTATTATCCACGCATTTAGCAGGTAACCACCGGAAAATCACCTTGACATTAAATTGAATTATTCTATCTTGCGAAAAGTCCCCCCGCTGGAAATTTCAAAATTTCTACATAAATACTTCGAGAATTTTAATTCTTATCTTTATTTTGAAAAATTATGGTAAACAGATGGGATTATAAAGAACAGCCACCAGCAGATCAAATTGAGCGACTCTCCAACGAAATAAATGTTAATTCCATTCTTTCCGCTTTGCTGCTTCAAAGGGGTATTTCCAACTTTGATGAAGCCAAAACCTATTTCCGCCCTATCCTGGAGCAACTTCACGATCCATTCTTAATGAAAGATATGGACCTGGCCGTAGAAAGAATTAATGAAGCCATCAGGTACAAACAAAGGATTCTGGTATATGGTGATTATGACGTGGATGGCACCACTGCCGTGGCTACGTTTTTTGATTTTCTGAGAAAATACCACAAAAACATCGACTTTTACATTCCTGACCGGTATGCAGAAGGATACGGCGTTTCTATCGATGGAATAGACTATGCAAGCCAAACCCAGGTCGATTTGATTGTCAGTCTCGATTGCGGCATAAAAGCCATTGACAAAGTTGCCTACGCCAGAAAAAAGGGTATAGATTTTATCATTTGCGATCACCACAGGCCCGGTCAGCAACTACCCAATGCTATTGCCATTTTGGATCCCAAAAGGAAAAATTGCCATTATCCCTTTAAAGAGCTGTCAGGATGCGGCATTGGATTTAAGTTGTTGCAGGCGCTTTGTATCAAAAACAATTATGACATACGTACGCTTTACCACTATCTGGATCTGGTGGCGGTAAGCATTGCCTCTGATATTGTACCCATCACAGATGAAAACCGGATACTGGCCCACTACGGATTGATCAAGCTGAACCGGAAACCCAGTACCGGCCTGCAGGCACTCATCAAAGTGGCTGGCCTCGAGGGAAAGCTGAATATCTCCAGTATTGTTTTCAGTATTGGCCCGCGTATCAATGCGGCAGGGCGGATTGACCACGCAAGGGCTTCGGTAGAGTTGCTGATCTCCGAAAACCAAAGAGAAGCCGATGCCTACGCCTCCAAGATCAATCACCACAATAGCAGGAGAAGGGATTTTGACAATAATACCACTCGGGAGGCATTTTCAATGATTGAGGAAAATGAGACCTACAAAAATACGAAGTCTACAGTGCTCTATAAAAAAGACTGGCACAAAGGTGTGATAGGTATTGTGGCATCACGGTGTATTGAAAAGTATTACAAACCGACTATTATCCTGACCGAATCAAATAATAAAATTACAGGTTCCGCCCGATCAGTTTCCGGATTCGATGTCTATGAAGCTATCGCCGCATGTGCTGATTTACTGGATCAATTCGGCGGTCACCGCTACGCCGCAGGACTGACACTCAAAGAGGATAATTTTTTTGCATTTCAAAGAAAGTTTGAAGAGGTAGTTGCCAGTACCATTACCGAAGAACAAATGGTACCTAACCTGGAAATTGACCAAAAGATTAGTTTCGATTGCATCAACCAAAAATTTTTTAATATCCTCAGGCAAATGAGTCCCTTCGGACCAAAAAACAATACGCCTGTTTTTGTATCGGAAAATATCTATGCCACGGAGCGGCCCAAAATTATGAAGGAGAAACATATCAAGTTCATAGCCGGTCAGGAGGGCGCTGCCGCAAAAATCGAAATAATTGGCTTCGGATTTGCTGAGTATTTTGAATTAATCGACAGTGGCATGCGGTTTAAAATCGCTTACACTATTGAAGAAAACGATTATATCGGTATCAAATCCTTGCAATTGTATCTAAAGGACTTAAAATTCGATTAAACAAATACCGGAAAGCCATTTTTAATATTGGATGAATGAAAAAGTTAAGTGCTAAAGATCTAGTCAAAATATATAAGAAAAGAACTGTTGTCGACCACATATCTGTGGAGGTAACACAGGGAGAAATTGTGGGTTTACTGGGCCCCAATGGTGCAGGCAAAACAACCACCTTTTACATGATCGTTGGCCTGATCAAACCCAATGAGGGGGAAATATATGTAAACGGTGAAAACATCACACAACTTCCTATGTATCAGCGGGCGAAAAGGGGTATTGGTTACCTGGCTCAGGAGGCTTCGGTTTTCAGAAAACTGACAGTGGAAGAAAATTTAATGGCGGTGTTGGAACAGCGAAAAATACCCAAGGTGCAGCAAAAGGAAAAAATGGAGGCGCTGTTGGAAGAATTTAGCCTTACTCATGTGAGGAAGAATTTGGGCATGGTGTTATCGGGTGGAGAGAGAAGGAGGACAGAAATAGCGAGGGCCCTGTCGGTGGATCCTAATTTTGTTTTGCTGGATGAGCCTTTTGCCGGTGTTGATCCCATCGCTGTAGAGGAAATCCAAAGCATCGTAGCCAAACTCAAAAACAAAAACATCGGAATACTGATTACCGATCATAATGTAAACGAAACTTTATCAATCACAGACCGGGCATACCTGATGTTTGAAGGGCGGTTGCTCAAAGCCGGCACCGCTGAAGAACTGGCGGCAGATGAACAGGTAAGAAGGGTCTACCTGGGCAAACACTTTGAGCTAAAAAGAAAAATTTAGCTGGAAATTATGCATTTTTAAGTATTTTTAAGAGCAACGATTCGAGAGAGATTATACTATGGCGCTGATTAATTCTATTTTGACCTGGGTAATGAAAAAGCGTATCCACGAAGTGGAGCTGTTCATGAAGTACCCGCTGGAGGTACAGCGGGAGGTGTTGGATGACCTGCTGGATACCGCTAAAAATACAAGTTATGGCCAACAATACAGTTTCAAGGATATTCCCGATATAAAGACATTTAAATCGCGTATTCCGATTGTTTCTTATGAAGAGTTATTCCCACATATAGAAAAGTTGATGAAAGGACATCAAAATGTGTTATGGCCTTCGGAAATAAAGTGGTTTGCCAAATCATCAGGTACTACCAACGCGCGCAGCAAGTTCATTCCTGTATCTCAGGAAGCGCTTGAGGACTGCCATTTTAAGGGTGGAAAGGATATGCTTTCGACCTATTTTAACAATAATCCGGAAACAAAACTATTCACAGGAAAAGGCCTGACCATAGGAGGTAGCCACCAGATCAACCAACTGGATAAAAACGCCAACTCTCACTATGGAGACGTGTCGGCGGTAATCATGAAAAACCTTCCCCTGTGGGCCCAGTTTGTAAGAACACCAAAACTTGACATCGCCCTGATGGACGAATGGGAGGAGAAAATTGAAAAAATGGCAGAAATCACCTCCCGGGAGAATGTCACCAGTATTTCAGGAGTACCTACCTGGACTATCGTTTTGTTACAAAGAATCCTGGAAATGACAGGCAAAGATAACATTATGGAAGTCTGGCCCAACCTGGAGCTGTTTGCCCATGGTGCGGTTTCATTTAAACCCTACCAAAAGATGTTTGAAAACCTGATCCCTTCAAAGAGTATGAATTATCTGGAAACTTACAATGCCTCGGAAGGGTTTTTCGGAATTCAGGACCGGTCGGATTCGGACGAATTGCTTTTGATGCTGGACTACGGTATTTATTATGAATTCCTTCCTATCGACCATATTGGCGATGAAAACGATGTAGCCATCGGACTGGATGAAGTAGAAACAGGTAAAAACTATGCCATGGTAATTTCTACCAATGCCGGATTATGGCGATATAAAATCGGTGATACGGTAAAGTTTACCTCACTATCACCTTTCAGGATCAAGATTTCCGGACGCACAAAACATTTTATCAACGCCTTTGGGGAAGAACTGATCATTGAAAATGCCGAAAAAGCCATTACATCGGCCTGTGCTACCACCCAGGCGGAAATTGATAATTTTACTGCAGGACCCCGTTATTTGAATGGAAGACAAAAAGGAGGCCATGAGTGGGTGATCGAGTTCAATAAATTACCAGACGACCTGGAAAGATTTAAATATTACCTGGATAAAAATCTCAGGGAGATTAATTCGGATTATGATGCGAAAAGGCATAAAGATATTGCCCTGGAGGCCCCGGTAATCCATAGCGTGCCGCCAGGTACTTTTTACCAATGGATGAAAAAAAGAGGGAAGCTGGGTGGTCAGAACAAGGTGCCCAGACTGGCCAATAACAGGCAGTACCTGGATGATATACTAGAGATGGTCAGTGTAATCAAGTAAATACGGAAGGATGACAGGTTCCACTTTGCCCCGGCCACTTCCCTAAGCATAAATGAGGTACATGTAATCTCCCGGAGTTGGTCAATACCACTTTTTTGGTATTAAAATACGTTGAGGCCATCATTGTAATATATGAACAAGGCTACACTGTAGTACACCTAAGGCGGGCAGTTTAGTTTTTCCAGGGGGAAAAGTGTGATAAAACATTGATTTCGGTTGACTCTAATTTATATGAAACATCAACTAAAAGCAGATGAAGCATTCAAGCTCGCGAAAGAACGGCTGGCGATAGGAAAAAGCTTTGCCCAGATACGCCAGGAATTGACGGAATTGGGAATGGAAGACGATGATATCAAGTACATTATCCGGCAACTCGATAATGAACTTATCCGCGAGTCAACTTCCACATCCACCGGATCAGGCAGTAACGCCAAAAGGAGAATGATCATCGGCGCCATCATTATGTTGGTTGGGGTGGGCCTGGCAATATACACATGGGTGAACGACATTCGCGAGGTAAATTACTACCTGCTGGAATTCGGAGCGCTGTTTATCGGTTACTATTTCTTTCGTACTGGTTACATACAAACCAGGAATAGAGTGTGAAGTTTGGGTGTGAGTGTGAGTGTGGGTAAAGCTTTGGTGGTCTGGAGGAAGGGGTATAGTATTGGTAGCAATATGATAGATTAAGAGCGGTGTAACGTGCTGTGAGGGCACAAAATGTATCAGTTGTCAGCTCTTCCCGTAAAAAAATTGATGTTTCTTGATTTATAGATTTGTTTACTTACTTATCAGTAAGTATATTTGGGCTTCCGATAATCATCATCATGGTCAAGAAGCCGGAAAATACCAAACAAAAGATTCTGCTGCTTGGGGAAAAGTTGCTGAAAGAAAAGGGTATAAATGCTTTTAGCTATCACGATATTTCCTCCTCGCTGGGGGTCAAAAATGCGGCAGTCCATTATCATTTTGGCAGCAAGGAAGATTTGTTGCTGGCTATTATTGAAGAAAACCGGAAGCGGTTTGAGCAAATGATCCAACAAATGGGGACCGCCGGACATATGGAAGTCTGGAACGGGTTGCAGGAATTTATCAATATTTATATTTCAAGCATTGAGAATAACCGCCAGATCTGCTTGTTTGGATCGCTAGGTTCAGATTTTTTTACCATCGGCCCCAAGGGACAGACAAGCTTAAAACTGCTGTCGGAAAAGATTCTGGCATGGTTAAGTGAAATATTAAACGAGGGAAAAAAACGAGGTGAATTTGAGTTCAAGGGCCATGCAAGGATCAAAGCTATGATGCTTTGCTCCGCCCTGGCAGGAGGACTGCAACTGGCCAGGATTTCAGAGAAAAAAGATTTTTACGATCTGGTGGATCAGATCAAATCGGATTTAAAACCAAGTTAAAGAAAAATTTAATAAGCCATATGAAAAGAGTTGTTATAACCGGCATGGGAGCACTGACTCCTTTAGGCAATAATTTACAGGACTACTGGCAGGGTTTAAAGGAAGGCAAAAGCGGATGTGATTTTATAACCAAATTTGATCACGAAAAATTTAAAACAAAATTTGCCTGTGAATTAAAAGGCTTTGATCCGCTAAATTTCCTCGATCGCAAAGAGGCAAGAAAAATGGACCCATTTTGCCAGTACGCCCTGGTTGCATCGCAGGAAGCTATTGAAGACAGCCAGGCCAACTTTGATCAATTGAATGTGAACCGCATCGGGGTAATCTGGGCAAGTGGCAATGGTGGTATCGGAACTTTCGAGGATGAAGTGCTCGAGTACGGTAACGGAGATGGTACACCACGATACAACCCGTTTTTTATTCCTAAAATACTATGCGATACCAGTTCGGGCTTAATCTCTATTAAACATGGCTTAAGGGGCATTAATTACAACACTATTTCCGCCTGTGCCTCCTCTACCACAGCCATTATCGACGCTTTTAACTACATAAAATGGGGAAAGGCCGATATGATCATAACCGGAGGTTCCGAGGCCCCGGTTACCCAGGCCAGTATTGGGGGTTTTAACGCCATGAAGGCACTCTCCACCAGAAATGATTCACCAGCGACCGCCTCGAGGCCATTTGATATTGAAAGGGATGGTTTTGTCATGGGCGAAGGCGCTGGAGCCTTGATATTGGAGGAATATGAACATGCACGGCGAAGAGGTGCCAGAATATATGGCGAAGTAGTGGGTGGCGGTATGTCTGCAGATGCGTACCATATGACCGCCACACACCCTGAAGGGCTCGGTGCTTACCTGGGCATGGAAAGCGCCCTGGAAGACGCCGGCATCAAACCCGATGACATCGATTACATTAACATGCATGCTACCTCCACCGGTCTGGGAGATATTTCAGAGTTAAAGGCGGTAACAAAACTATTTGGGAATGACAATAGCAGGTTAAACATCAGTGCCACCAAATCCATGACCGGTCATTTGCTTGGAGCTGCCGGCGCCATAGAGGCCATAGCCAGTGTTTTAGCCGTCAAGGAAGATATGGTTCCCCCGACCATTAATGTGGAAACGGTAGATCCCGAAATAAATACCTGCATCGATCTTACGCTGGGCCAAAGCCAGAAAAAGCCCATGAAATATGTTATGAGCAATACCTTTGGATTCGGTGGCCATAACGCCACAGCCATCTTTAAAAAATTCACTGAAATTTAAGGCCATGCCCCCCAACCCTGCCGGGGCACTTAACCCGTAATCTGCCCCACTCACCGTTATAATCACTCCAAACATCGAAGAACGATGATTTCTTGAAATAGAAAAATTATTATTGAAGTTAGAAGCAATGTTTACATCTTGATCTGGTAATACCTATTTCCAGGTAAAAGCAGAAAATCCCGGTGTTATGGAATTGTCATACCAGGTCCAGCTACTTCAAAGAGTCCATGTATTCCGGATCGGTCTTGTTAATAGTTTTATCCTTTTATAACCAAAAACTTTAAACCAAAATGGCAAAAAAAATCTCAGATATTGAAGGAATTGGCCCAAAGTACGCCGCCAAACTTCAAAAAGCTGGTGTTCGGTCAGTGCCCGGATTACTGAAATTGTGCTGTAACAAAAAAGGCAGAAAGGCTGTGGCAGAGCAGTCGGGCATCGATGCCTCCCAGCTACTCAAGTGGGCCAATATGGCGGATCTTTTCAGGATTAAAGGCGTGGGAAGCGAATATTCGGAGCTATTGGAAGCTTCCGGTGTAGATACCATTAAGGAACTTAGAAACAGAAACGCTGAAAACCTGCATGCTAAAATGGTCGAAGTGAACACCAAGAAAAAACTGGTCAGACAACTCCCTTCAGCCAAGCAGGTTTCTGATTTTGTGGCCCAGGCCAAGAATCTGGAACCCATGATCACACACTGACATTTACCTAAAACCTTTGGAGATATTCCTCATAAAGGCGGCCGATTCTTAACAGGCCGCTTTTTTTATGCCTATCTTCGTCAATGAGCTTTTCTATGGCTAATTTAACAGTTATCCATCTTGCTTTGCCTACAAGGAAAACAGGTGATAGCACCACACCTGAACAATGCCATGGATCCAAAGTTTTAAAATATGACCCGATTGATTAACTTTATTTCAGTCATTATACAAGCTTATTAAAAACAATTCGTACGACTAACATCCAATGCCTCTCACCATGATTAAAAACTATTTCACCACCGCCATCCGGAATTTCCTGCCACATAAATCATTTACTTTTCTCAATGCAATGGGATTATCCTCAGGTTTAGCCGCAACATTAAAGTATGAGTAACCAAATGAACATGTATCCGGAACCAACGGTAGGGGCAATTATTGTAAACCCCTCAAACAAAATTCTTTTGTGCAAGTCCAGGAAATGGAATGATAAGTTTGTGATTCCCGGTGGGCACATCGAGCGGGGTGAAAAAATGGAAGACGCTTTGAGGCGGGAGGTCAAGGAAGAAACCGGTTTGGATATCTATGACATTGAACTTATTAGTTTACAAGAGAGCATCTTTAGCAAAACCTTTCAACAAGAAAAGCATTTCATTTTTATTGATTTCATTTGCAGAACAGGCTCTTCTGATGTTATCCTGAACGATGAGGCCGATGAGTATATCTGGGCAGGAATCGATGAAATCATGAATTTGGATTTGGGAGGGTATACAAGGCAGTTTTTTACGGAATACATTCGTGAAAACTCCCCGCATCAAAAGCACATATTTTACCAGTACGTACGGGAAGGTTAGGGCATGTTAATATAGCCTGGGTTAGCCTCAGACCGGCGAGTGAGAAAAAATGTTTCAATTTTTTGCGTCCACAGGCGCTTATCTCCGTCTGATAAAATAGGTAAAGCTGAATATTATTATGGAAAACATCTATCATGTCTGGAAAAGTGTATACCAGAAGCTTGAATACATGCTGGCAGCCAACATCCGGGACAAAGAGACAAGGAAAGACTTACTGCACGATATTTTCCTGAAAATCCATTCAGGAATCCATACTTTGAATTCATCGGAAAAGCTGCTTCCATGGGTTCGCCGGATAACCAAAAACGTCATTGCCGACTACTACCGGTCGGCGGTGAAGCATGTGGTTGTCCCTGAGGTACCCGATGTACCCTCCGAGGATCAGGACTATTTCAATGATCGGTTCATTGACTGCATAATGCCCATGATTGATCAGCTGGATGTCAAATACAAAGAGGCTGTTATACTTAGCGAATTAAACGGTGTTAAACAAAAAGAACTTGCCGGTATGCTTGACATTTCTTTTTCGGGCGCAAAATCCAGGGTTCAGCGAGGACGAAAGAAGCTGAAGGAAATGATTCTTCAATGCTGTGAAATCGAAGCAGACATATACGGCAATATCCTCGATTATTCGAAAAGAAGCAGTTGTTGCCATCCTCGCTAACCTGGCAAAAAACCATACATTCCGTTATTTTGCGTCCTTTTCAAACTCCGTCCGTCCTGTTAGTAGCATCAAAAATTTAAAGTCATGAGTAATTCAATAAAAGAAATCATTAAAGAGACCTATACCAGGACCCTGGATCAGGATGGTGGTTGCGGATATGAATCGGGTTGCTGTGGAACCGGAAGTCCGGATGCCGGAAATTTTGCAGAAGACTATAGCCAGCTAGCGGGTTATATCCCGGAGGCTGACTATGGTTTAGGGTGTGGTCTTCCAACGGAATCAGCCCTCATGAGGGCGGGAGATACGGTACTTGACCTGGGTTCCGGTGCTGGCAATGACGTTTTTGTGGCAAGGAGAACGGTAGGTGATAACGGCCGGGTAATAGGCATAGACATGACCACGGCAATGATTGAAAAAGCCAATAGTAACAAAGCAAAGCTCGGTTACAAAAACGTCGAATTCATTCTCGGTGATATAGAAGAAATGCCGGTTGCATCGGATGAAATTGATGTGGTGATAAGTAACTGCGTCCTTAACCTGGTCAATGATAAGGCCAAAACTTATAAGGAAATCCACCGGGTGCTAAAACCCCAGGGCCGGTTCAGCATATCCGATATCGTTGTAAGCGGGCCGCTTACAAAAGAAATAGCAGCCGCTGTGGCCTTGTATGCCGGCTGCATTTCGGGGGCCATGGTAAAGGAAAACTACCTTGAAACCATACGGCAGGCAGGTTTTAAAGACATTCATATAGTCAAAGAAAAATCCATCTCCCTGCCCGATGACTTTCTCTTAAACCATTTATCAAAAGACGCGTTGATCGAATTTCGTGAAAGCGGCGTCCAGGTTTTAAGTGTAACCATCACCGGAACGAAATAGCGCAACAGCGCAAAGTAACGGCAACCGTATTTTTCTATTGCAATTCATCTTCGATATTACCGCAGGTCAACATTTCGTCACCGAAGTAGGGGTTGAGAATTTCGTCAGAATTGCTGAGCCAATAGGCGCCTTCAAAATCAAAGGCCATGGGACAGAATTGACGGAATGCTTTTAACCCCTTAACCTTGAATTTGACTAAGGTACGGTAGAGTTGATCACTTAAGAGAGACAACGCTGTTCTCGATTTTGCCAGGTCTGTTTCTCCCACAAGGGTTTCGGTTGATGATTGAAGGACTGCGAGATCTTTCATCCAGGTTGTATGTGCTTCACCTTTAACCAGGTTCATATCTGCTTTTTTAATAACATCCACTAACACGCGGGCCTTTTGACCCGCTTTTTTTACATCACTTTCAATCAACGCGTCTTTTACCGGAAGATAGGTCTCAAAAATATTTTTTAGCTGATCCCTGAATGTCTGACTGACATCAAATGATTCCACAGCAACCTCTGCTTCCGGATTCATCATACTTATTTTACCCTGCAACTGCGCCGCCGCATCTATTTTGAAAACACCATTGACGGCTATATCTTCACCTTCGGCTAACCCTGCCTGTACCACATAATGCTCCCCGGCATCTGTACCTAGTTGAATTTCCCGGAATTGAAAGGTTGGCTGATCATAGCCTGGTTGCCTGACATATACTATCGCCCGCTTTCCCGTCCACAGCACCGAGGATTTGGGAATCATCAGCGCTTGGCCACCCTCTTTGAGGTGCGCGTGTACAATACCTTCGGCAAACATTTCAGGTTTTAACTGACCGTTCCGGTTATTAACTTCGGCCCTTATGGAAACCGTGCGGGTTTGATGGTTTACCAGGGGATTGATAAAAGAAACTGTGCTTTGAAACTGTTTGCCAGGAACAGCAGGTACATAAAAAGACAGGGAATCTCCGATGGATATCCAGGGCAAATCACTTTCATATGCCTCAAAAAGTACCCATAAATGGTTCAGGTCGGCAATTTCAAACATGATTTTACCTTCCATAATGTGCTCTCCTACTGAAATATTCTTGGTATGTATCGTTCCGGAATGATGAGCATAGACTTCAAAATAGTATTCGGGTTCAGCCCTTTTGATAATATTATCGATCTGATCGTTGGTAAGCTCCCAAAGCTTAAGCTTCTGAATGGCCGCCTCATAAAATGCAGGATTCGAATTTTTGAGCTTCAGTGCTTCAAAAAGTTCCTTTTGGGCGGTGACCAAATCCGGTGAATACAACGTGGCAAGTTTCTGGCCTTTTCTGATGTACTGTCCGGTAAAATCGGCATACAACTTTTCTACCCGACCGTCAAAATGTGCAGTCACTGAAGACAGTCTTCTTTCATCAGCACTGATAACTCCCTGCAATCTAATCTCCCTGGCCACTACTCCCCGCGATACCCTGGTAGTTTGAATGTTCGCCAATTGCACCGCCGCTTCGGTCATCTGTACCTCATTCTTCCCCACTTCCTCATGCAACGATAACACCGGCACCAAATCCATCCCGCATAGGGGACAATCACCCGGCCCACTTTCCCTGATCTGAGGGTGCATCGAGCATGTCCAAACTTTTTGATGAGAAGATGAGGGGGTGAGAGTAGGAGGAGATGAAGAGGGTTGGTGGGATGAGTCGAGTAGAAAACCTATAACAACACCCGTTACAATAAGGCCCAAGTAAAGTCCCGTTTTTTTCAGATTTATATTTTTCATGATCTTAATCTTTTACACGTCGTAATAATTATTTCAGTATTCTAATAATCGATTCCATGCGATCCAACACCTCCTATCATTCCAATATTCCACCATTCCAATTACCCCCACCAACTAAAATTGTCCATTTTCAACTGTCAATTGTCAATTATCAATCATCCTCACCCCTTCCCATCAAATAATCAACCTCATATACTGCGTTATTAGCGTCCACCCTTGCCTTTTCCAATTCCAACTGATAGGAAAGAAGCCTTCGCTCCATTCTCAATACATCCGCAAAATCCGTTTTGCCTGTTACAAACTCTGTTTGAAGCAGTGACAGAGATTGTTCAGCCAATTCATATAATTTCTGATATAAACTCCGCCTCCTCGCAGCATCCAAATGGTCCCTGATCAACGTTTCCAATTTGGTGATAAGCCTGTCTGACTTTTCTTCTATCTGGTATTGAAGACTTTCCTTACGCAATTCTTCCCGATTTTTGAGCGCTTCATATTTTTTGCGGTAAAGCGGAATATTTAATCCCGCCTGCGGAAAAAGCAATGCGTCCTGTCCGTTGCCTGGAATACCCGCCTCGGGACGCTCACCGATATTTATATAACTCATTCCCAACGTAAATGAAGGTTTGCCTGTAAGGTCTGCAACCTCCATCTTTTTATCCTGGGCGGCCAGTTGACTTTGCAGTTGCCGGAGCTGCAGGTTCCGCGAAACTATACTGTCATACAGGGTCTGCTTTGCTTCTTTCAGGGTTTCTTCCCAAAGAACTTCCGGAAAAGCAGGGGGTTGGTCAAGCTGATAATTCAACAGGTTTTCAAACTGTATGAGCAGGGCCTGTTTGCTATCATTGAGCAAAGCGAGCCTGTTTTGCAACTCCTCATAATCCATTTCTACCCTTAGAACATTGACAAATCCGGTTTTGCCACTCTCAAAATTCACCCTCGCCAATTCCTTAAATGAATTCAGCAGGGCTAAGTTTTCTTCTGTCAGCAAAATGGACTTATGGATAAAATACAATTCCGAATAAGTAATTTTGACCTCCTTGAAAAGCGCAAGTTTTTGATCTTCGAAATTTTTAAGCCTGGATTCGGCCAGTCGGGTGGCTACTTCGCCTCTGGCTTTGAGGGTTCCAAACCAGGGAAAAGCCTGGCTTACAGCAATACTGGCCCGTTGGGGACCTACGCGGGTTTCAACAGGCTGTGCAAACAAACTGAAAGTCAGTTGCGGATCAGGCAAGGCCCTTGCCTGGG
Organism: Agaribacillus sp. DX54; assembly: GCF_056858335.1. Lineage (NCBI taxonomy): Bacteria > Pseudomonadati > Bacteroidota > Cytophagia > Cytophagales > Splendidivirgaceae > Agaribacillus > Agaribacillus sp. DX54. The sequence continues at coordinate 87,239 of NZ_JBXEQE010000016.1, read as the reverse complement.
GAATTTGCTCCATTGCCGCAAGGTACTGGTTAAATTCGGCCTTTAATCCCGGATTATTCTCGGCAGCAATAACAAGGTACTTGTTCAGGTTTTCCTGACCATACGTGGCAACTCCCAACAGGGACAGCCCCAGGAATACAATCTTAATTTTCATCATTTTTCTTTTTTATCTGAAACTCCTGCCACATACAATAAAGCACCGGAACAATAAAAACCGTAATGACCTGAAAAAGCATGCCTCCAAACGTAGGTATGGCCATAGGCACCATGATATCCGATCCTTTGCCGGTGGAAGTAAATATGGGCAACAACGCAATGATGGTTGTGGCCGTTGTCATCATAGCGGGCCTTATTCTTAACAGTCCCGCGTGCAGGACAGCTTTTCTGATCTTTTCGATATTATCTGGTTTTTCTTTATCAAATGTCTGCTTTAAATAGGTGGCCATCAATACGCCATTATCAGAAGCCACCCCGAAAAGTGCGATAAAACCCACCCATACCGCCACGCTCAGGTTTATCTTGTTCACCTGGAATAAATCACGGAGGCCTTCTCCAAAAACCCGGATGTTTAAAAACCAATCCTGGCCGTATAACCAGATCAGTATAAAGCCTCCGGCAAAAGCTACAAAGACACCGGAGAATACCATCAATGTGGGCTGAAGCCTGCCAAACTGAAAATACAGGATAAGAAGAATGATCAGCAGACACACCGGAATAAGAATCGAGAGTCGCTCAGTGGCGCGTAGTTGGTTCTTATAATTACCGGTAAATTCGTAGCTGACCCCTTGGGGTATAGTCAGGGAACCTTCACTGATTTTGTTATCCAATAATTCCATGGCATTTTCAACTACATCCACTTCGGCAAAACCTTCCATTTTATCCAGGATAACATAGCTGACCAGAAAGGTATTTTCACTTCTAATGTTTTGTGGCCCCCTGACGTACTGAATTCGCGCCAGGTTTCCAAGCGGTACCTGAACACCCGACGGCGTTGGAATGAGTATGTCACTCAGGTCATCGGGATTATCACGTAATTCCCTCGCGTACCTTACCCTTACAGGGTAGCGTTCACGGCCCTCCACAGTGGATGTCAATTGACTGCCTCCAATAGCGACCCTCAGATACATTTGCATATCTTCGATACGCAATCCATACCGGGCAATAGCATTTCTGTCAATATTAATCTCGAGATATGGTTTGCCAACGACACGGTCAGCAAAAACCGAAGAAGCTTCTACGCCGGGAACCTGCTTCAGGAGTTCTTCCATTTGCAGGCCCACTGCCTCCAGTGTCTGAAGATCGGGCCCAAAAATTTTCATGCCTATCGGTGCGCGCATTCCTGTGGAAAGCATGATCAAACGGGTGGCTATGGGCTGAAGTTTGGGTGCGGCTGTCAGACCCGGAATGCTGGTAGTCCTGGCGATTTCGTCCCATACATCATCAGGAGACCGAATGTGTTTTCTCCACTGACGGAAATATTTTCCGCCGGGATCTTTGATCAACAAACCGGTGTCAAACCTGCCCAGGTCGCCGGTTTCGGGATTAAAGGTCAACCCGTTTTTTAATTCATACTCATCGTTGTCATTTACTTTAAAGCGGATACGGTGACCATCTTCGTCCAGTATGTATTCAGACTTATAGTTGACGGTATTTTCAAACATTGAAATCGGAGCCGGATCCAATGCGGAATTTACCCTTCCCCATTTGCCAACAGTCAGTTCCACTTCCGGAATGGCTGTTACACGCTGGTCAAGCAACCGAATGGTTTCTATATTTTCTTCTATACCTGAATGCGGCATGTTGCTGGGCATCAGCAGAAAAGACCCCTCGTCGAGTGAAGGCATGAATTCCCTCCCTACCCCGGGAAAAGCAGCCTCCATGCTTGTCCAAAAACCTGTCTCCCTGAGTTTCGCAGCCTTACCAACAAAACCAAATACATTGTCAAATCCTCGCCATGACAATATGCCAAATAGTACAATAAGTATCGGAACACTTAAAAACTGCCATTTATGCCTCAGGCACCAGTTGAGAATGTTGGCATAATACTTTACAACACCTATTAAAATCACCAGGACCCATAAAATTACCATTCCCACTAAAAAAAAGTTAGCGAATAGGGAATGCCCTGCCCCCAAAGGCAGCCAGGTTCCGGTGAGTAAATAAAGCACTGCAGCACACAGGATGCCGATATTGAAATACTTCGGGGCTTTTTCCCATGTTGCCGGCCAGCGATCTTGCAACAGATTGTTTAATGCGATGGCGATTAATGCGATGCCTGCCCAAAACACAAAAAATAGCAATACAATGCCAAACGCTCCGGCCAGGACATTTAAACTATTACGCAACCGGCTTTTTTCAAAATCCAGTGAAAAAAGCGAATGGGCAAAGGCCGGAATAATCACAATACCAAAAAACAAGGCAGCCAGCAAGGCAAAAGTTTTGGTAAACGCCAACGGACCAAATAACTTTCCCTCCTGGGCTTGCAAAGCAAATACCGGCAGGAAGCTAACCACGGTTGTCGCCAGGGCGGTGATCACTGCTGAGGCTACTTCCGCTGTGGCAGTATATATTACTTTCAGTTTTTCATCAGCGGTCTTGCTTTTGTTTTGCGGCATTTGCAGATGCCGGATAATGTTTTCCGTAAAAACGACCCCTACATCAACCATTACCCCAATAGCGATGGCTATTCCAGACAAAGCCACAATGTTAGCAGCAACACCAAAGTAACGCATGGCTATAAATGTAATCAACACACCAACCGGAAGAAGACTGGAAATCATCACTGAGGCCCGAAGGTTAAGCACCAGAATGACAACGACAATCACACTTATCAGGATTTCAAGTGTCAGTGCTTCCTCCAAAGTGCCGAGGGTTTCGTTGATTAATCCTGCGCGATCGTAAAAAGGCACAATAGTTACCTTAGAAACCGTACCGTCAGCAAGGGTTTTAGCGGGCAGGCCTGGCGAGATTTCTTTAATTTTAGCCTTCACATACTGAATGACTTCCAAAGGATTTGAGCCGTAGCGTGCCACTACCACCGCCCCTACCGCTTCAGCACCGGCTTTATCCAAACCACCCCTGCGCGCCGCAGGACCCAGGTGAACTTTTGCCACATCCTTAACCCGGACAGGAATATTATTCCTGGCAATGACTACTGCCTCTTCCAGATCATTAATGTTCCTGATATATCCAAGGCCTCGTACCAGGTACTCCGCCTTGTTAAACTCTATGGTGCGCGCGCCTACATCCAGGTTGCTCTTTTTAACGGCATCCATGATTTGGGCGACATTCACACGATAACTTTTCATAGCTATAGGGTCAATATCCACCTGGTATTCCTTCACATAACCTCCAATAGAGGCCACCTCAGAAACACCTCCGGCCGAAGAAAGGCCGTATTTTACATAATAGTCCTGAATAGAACGCAGTTCCTGAGGATCCCAGCCCCCGGCCGGACGACCATCCAAATCCCTGCCTTCCAAAGTATACCAAAATACCTGACCCAGGGCAGTAGCATCAGGGCCCAGGGACGGTTGCACGCTGACCGGCAGGGTGCCTGCCGGCAATGAGTTAAGCTTTTCAAGAATTCTCGACCGGCTCCAGTAAAACGCTACATCTTCCTCAAAAATGAGATATATGCTGGACAGCCCGAAAATTGAGTTGCTGCGAATCGTTTTTACGCCGGGAATTCCAAGAAGGGCCGTTGTAAGTGGATAGGTAATCTGATCTTCAATATCCTGCGGAGATCGCCCGGTCCATTCTGTAAAAACTATTTGTTGATTCTCTCCGATATCGGGAATGGCATCCACCGGCACAGGATCCCTGGGAATCCACCTCATCTCCCAGTTAAAAGGAGCTACTGCCAGGCCCCAAATTATCAATGATACCGTTAAAAGAACGGTAATAAGTTTATTCTCTAAGAAAAATTTTATAATACCAATAAGCATAACATCCTATCATTTGATGATAAACAGATGATTTCCGGGTACAATTACCCCTGTACTGCACAAGGCAGCATCGTAATGTTATGACTTAAAGAAGAAATGATTGAATCAGGACCGTGATGTCCGGATCAATCGAGGGAGGCTTGTAATTTAAGCAGGAAGAATAGGCTTTGACAAATGAAAAGAGATCAAAATCGATGACAAGGTAGGTGATAGCTGCTAAGAGGTACCATTGAGGTACCAGACTGATGCCGGAAACAGCTTTGTTTAAATCGGTCACCTTAAACTCCACCTCAACGTCTTCACAGCATTTCATAGCACAGGCCATAGCTTGCCCGTCCGTTTTGATTTTGTCAATACAGGACTTGGCCTTCTGAAAAACCGCTATGTTTTCCAGCTCGCCCATGCAATAATGTTTGTGAAGTGTTACACCACTGGTTGTCAGCAATAATAACAGCGCAAGGAAGACGTTCAATATTTTTGCAAAAACTTTCATCAATAGGCCCAAAGATACAAAAAAATGTCTTTAATAGTAAGATTACCAGCTTAGAGACCTGCTTAAATGTTGCTTACCGCTGATACAATCATAGACATATATCCGGCAGATCATTAACTTTTGCAAGTATACGTGATAATTCCGTTGCATGACTTACATAATTTTTGAAAAAAGTTATATGATTTTAGCCGATAATCCCGTCCAACGGTTTTCGAAGATTCAAACGCTGCTTTTTAAAGGCAGTGGGTGACATACCCGTGGTCTTTTTAAATTGATTAGATAAGTGCTGCACGCTGCTGTAGTTAAGCTTATCGGCAATCTGGCTTAAGCTTAATTCGTCATAAATCAACAGCTCTTTCACTTTTTCTAATCGTTGCAAAATCGTATACTTTTCTATGGTAATTCCCTCTACCGATGAAAAAAGACTACTCAAAAAGCTGTAATCTCTTCCGATCTGTTCTTCCAGATAGACGGAATAATTGATTTTTACAGGTCCGGAATCCCTGTGAATAATAGCTATCAATAAATTTTTAACACGTTCGATGATCCGGCTGTTTTTATCTTCAAGCAAGTCAAAACCCCGGTCCCGAAGCATTTCCCCAATATTAGCCAGTTCATCTGACGATAGATCGCTGTCTACCTCCACCTCACCCAAACGAACCGTTTTGGCCCTATGACCCGTTTCCCTAAACAACCCGGTTACCGCTTCAATACAGCGGTTGCAAACCATGTTTTTTATGTATAACTTCATAATTAAATCTTCTACAACGAATTTAACGATTTCAATGAATAGTCGGTTAGGTTATTCGGGACCGTTTATCAGCACCTTGCTGCCGGTTAAAACAAGAACATACATTAAAAGCACCGAACAATTAGTCAATTCAACGGTTTTTCAAGTAAAAGATATAAATGGCTATGTTTTCACTATTTAAAAAAGATCCCATCAAAAAGCTAAATAAGCAATATGAGAAAATGATGTTGGAAGCAAGGGATATTCAACGCACCGGTGACCTCAAGCTGTATGCAAAAAAGATTGCCGCAGCGGAGGAAGTGGCAAAAAAGATTAATGAATTAAAAACAAACAAGCGCTAGTGGAATAACATATAATATGCCGCAACCCATTTCCATCTTTTGGTTCCGTCGTGATCTGAGACTTGAAGATAATACGGCACTGATGGCGGCCTTGTCGGGTGAATATCCGGTATTGCCCATATTCATTTTTGACAGGAATATTTTGGATGATTTAAAAAGTAAATCCGATCCAAGGGTAACTTTTATCCATGATGTGCTTCAAAACCTGCATTCGCAGCTTCAAAAAAAGGGTTGTGGACTACAAACTTATTATGGCAAACCCATTGAAGTGTGGAAAAGGATTGTACAGGCGTATAATGTAAAAGTCATTTATGCTAATCGTGATTATGAACCCTACGCCAGGGAAAGGGACAAGGCAGTCTACATGTTTTTGAAGGAACGGAACATTGGCTTCATCAGTAAAAAGGATCATGTCATCTTTGAAAAAAATGAAGTAATAAAGGATGATGGTGAAGCTTACAAGGTTTACACACCCTACAGCAAAAGATGGAAAAGTCTGTTCAATACCAAACCCCCGGAATGCTATCCCAACGCTCCAGAGACTAATAATTGGTTGCCGGTAACCGCTCCGGAAGTTATTCCACTATCAAAAATGGGATTCCGGCGAAGTTCAATGGCGATACCTTCAGGGAAAATTCCGGAAGAAATCATCAAGGATTATGATCAAAAGCGGGATATACCCGCCATAAAAGGCACCTCGCGGCTTGGCATTCACCTGAGATTTGGCACTATCAGCATCAGGCAACTGGTGCGTAGCGCCAGCGTATGGAACGAAAAATATTTAAACGAATTGATCTGGCGTGATTTCTATCAAATGATTTTGTGGCATTTTCCCCATGTAGTCAATGAAAATTTTAACAAAAAATATGACGGCATTCAATGGCGAAATAACCGGGAGGAATTTAACAGGTGGTGTGAGGGAAAGACCGGATACCCGATCGTAGATGCAGGCATGAGGGAATTGAATGCTACAGGGTTCATGCATAACCGGGTTCGTATGATTACGGCCAGCTTTCTCACCAAACATTTGTTGATTGACTGGCGTTGGGGGGAAGCTTATTTTGCAGAAAAGCTGCTCGACTATGAGTTGGCATCCAATAACGGAGGCTGGCAATGGGCTGCCGGAACCGGGGTAGATGCCGCCCCTTACTTCCGGATATTCAACCCGGATACACAAACCCGGAAGTTTGACGAACAACATCATTACATCAAAAAATGGGTACCTGAATACCAGGGCTTTTCCTATCCTGATCCTGTAGTAGACCACAAATCCGCTAGGGAAAGGGCACTGAAAGTTTATAAAGAAGCATTGGAAAAAACAGCAAAGATATCCAATTAAGTCACGGCAATGGCAAAAATACTTCTTACAGGTGCCACCGGTTATATTGGCAAAAGATTATTGCCACTGCTATTGAATAAGGGACATAGCGTGGTTTGCCTGGTGAGAGACCAACGGCGCTTTGATTTTGATAATCTGACCGGTCAGGCGCTGGAAAATCTGGACATCATTGAATGCGACCTCTCCAGGCCGGCAACACTGGAAAAGTTACCTCTCTCTATTGACGCGGCCTACTATATGGTGCATTCCCTTGACACGAAGGATAAAGGTTTCGGCGAACTCGAAAACCAGACGGCAGAAAATTTCATTCGCTACGCCGACAAATCCAATGCACGCCAGATTATCTATTTAAGTGGTATTGCTAATGATAAGAATCTCTCGGAACACCTCAGTTCCAGACAAAATGTTGAAGTGATCCTGAGCAGCCGTGATATTCCGGTCACCGTACTTAGAGCGGCGATTATTATTGGCTCAGGGAGTGCATCTTTTGAAATCATAAGGGATTTGGTTGAAAAGCTTCCCATTATGATTGCCCCAAAGTGGTTGCATACCAAATGTCAACCCATTGCCATTAGAAATGTGTTGGAGTACCTGCATCAGGTGTTATTAAATGCCGGCACCTTTGGAAAGACCTTCGATATCGGGGGACCTGACATCCTCAGTTATAAAGAAATGTTGTTGGGATATGCCAAAGTGAGAGGATTGCGAAGGTGGATTATATCAGTGCCGGTGCTGTCACCGCGGCTGTCTTCATTGTGGTTATATTTTGTTACTTCCACCTCATACATGCTTGCCCGTAATCTGGTGGATAGCATGAAAAATGAAGTGATATGTCAAAACGCCAACATCCGGGATATATCGCCCACTGATCTTATCACATACAGGGAGGCTTTGCAACTTGCCTTCGTCAAAATCAACCAAAATGACATTATCTCCAGTTGGAAAGATGCGTTGTATAACAAGAACCTGGATCAGAATTTTTTGAATCATAGTGAGGTTCCCGTGCACGGTTGCCTGTTGGATAAAAGAGCGTATCAATTCAGCCGCGACCCGGAAAGTGTATTACAAAATATCTGGGAAATCGGAGGAGACCGCGGATGGTATTATGGCAATTTTCTTTGGAAAATCAGAGGCTATCTTGACAAGCTGGCAGGTGGTGTGGGGCTTAGAAGAGGAAGGAGAAGTCCGGTAGATTTAAAGCCAGGTGACGCACTGGATTTTTGGAGAGTGCTCATTGCGGATAAAATAAACAAACGTTTGCTATTGTATGCGGAGATGAAATTACCAGGAGAAGCCTGGCTGGAGTTCAGGATAAAGAAAAAAGGAAACACCCATATTCTATTGCAAAACGCTACATTCAGGCCCCTTGGATTATGGGGGCGTATTTATTGGTATGGCGTATTACCCTTTCATGGCTTCATTTTTCGCGGAATGGCCAGGAGGCTCATTGAATATAAAGGGCAATAGACTCGGGCGCCTCTATTTCAACTTAGCCGCAAACACTTGTTCCATTTTCTGAACTTTGGGACCGATGACTACCGAACAATAGGGTTGGGTAGGATTATTATTAAAATAATTCCGGTGGTAATCTTCCGCTTCAAAAAATTCTGGCAATCCGCTGATTTCGGTAACAATAGGATCATCGAAAACTTCCGACTCATCCAGTTTCGATTTGTAATATTCAGCCAGTTTTTTTTGGGCTTCATTATGATAAAATACAACAGAGCGGTACTGCGTTCCAACATCCCCACCCTGCCGGTTTAAAGTTGTGGGATCATGCGTTTTCCAAAAAACTTCAAGTAACTCTTCGTAGGTGATGATACCCGGGTCATAGGTAATTTGTGCCACCTCTGCATGACCGGTAAGACCACTACATACCTCCTTGTAGGTAGGGTTGTTTACTGTTCCGCCCGCATAACCCGATACTACGGATTTTACGCCGTTTAACCGTTGAAATACTGCTTCTACACACCAAAAACAACCTGCGCCAAATGTTGCCTGTTCCATATTGATTTGTGTTAACTTCACCTATTAACGCAGGGTAGGCATAAAGGTTTGAAATAGTTTTACCGGTGAGGTGGCCAGCCAATTATAACCATTTCACATCCAGAAAAAGTAAGGCGATCATAGTGAGTACGATAAAATAAGGCAACGCCATTTTCATCATTCTGAAATAGGACAATGAAATCCTGATGGCTATGTTATTGGTGAGTAAAAACAGCAGTGCCGCCTGGCCGTTAGGTGTGGCAATTGAAGGAATATTAGTACCAATGTTAATGGCCATAGCCACGTCTTCCAACTGACTTTTGTCACCTGCCAGCATTTCCACGGCTTGTTTAATGTACACCGATGCCACAAATACATTATCGCTCATCACCGACAAAGAGGCCGATGCAATAAAAAAGAAATAGGTCTGCCCCATACCCTGGTAAGACCTGGCCTCGGCAATGATAGGGGCAAAAAGGTGATTGTGTTCAATCATGGCAACAATGACAAAAAATATAATCAACAGCGATAAAAAAGGAGTGCCTTCTTTAAAGGCTTCACCAATTGAGTGTTCTGATTGGATCCCCATGGTGGCCGAGAGGATCACAATGACAGAAAGGCCGATAAAACCCACTTCAGCCAGATGAAATGCCAACGCGGCTATTAGCCATATCGCGCAAATGGCTTGCATAATAATGCCCCATTTTTTATAGCCAGACATTTTTTCTTCCATTTCCCTGGCATTCTGATCAAGTATTTTTCTCACCTGGGCAGGCAACTTATAACCATATCCGCTGATGCTATGGAATTCAATATAAGCTGTGGTAAGCAGGCCAAAAAATATGACCGGTATGGTTACATTAGCCATCTTTATAAAAAAGTCTGCAAATGACCAACCCATTTCCGAAGCAATCAATAGATTTTGCGGCTCTCCTACCATCGTAGCAACACCCCCAAGGGCCGTACCAATCACACCATGCATGAGCAGATTTCTCAGAAATCCATTGAAATTCTCCAAATCATCACGCGCCACCACCCTTTTTTCAGGAATCGATTTGGTGCCGGGTACCCTTTCTTCGATGCTGGTTGCATTATAAATCCGGTAAAAAGTAGTTACCACAGCAATCATTACCGCAGTCACAGTCAGGGCATCCAGCCAGGCTGAGAGCACCGCTCCCATCAGGGCAAAAACCAGTGAAAGCAATACCTTTGATTTGATTGCGATTAATATTTTGGTAAAGATATAGGTGAGCAGGTCTTTCATAAAATATATGCCCGCCACCATAAAAAGCAATAGCAGAATTACCTGTAAATTGTTTTCAACCTCATGGTACACCTCGTGGGGGGAAGTCAACCCCAGAGCCACCACTTCAATGGCCAACAACCCGCCGGGCAGCAGGGGGTAACACTTGAGGGCCATCATAAGGATAAATATAAATTGGAATAGAATCAGCCAACCGGTATAACCAGGGCCAAGAAAAAACAACACTACCGGATTGATCACAAGAAAGCCCAACATCACTTGCTTATACCAAACGGGGCTTCCTCCCAGAAAATGCTTAAAAAAAGTATTGATATTTTTCATCCTTCGAGTCCATTATTTACCGAATCCCTGCTTTTACTTTATTACAACATTAAAAGATTGGCCGCAGCCCGGTTACAGCCAACGAAGATAGAAAAGATGAGAATGGCAATTAATGAAAACTTGAATCGAAATTGTGAAATGTAAGAATGCCGCTAAATTTGACCCGTTTACCACCGGGGACAACGTTATGAAAGCTTTCTTTTCACGTCCTCGATAATCAACTCAGCATGGACCCTTGAATTTTCAATAAACCATTTGTTTGTTTTCAGGCCTCCGCAGATTACACCTGCCAGATAAACATTTTCGACATTGGTTTCGTTGGTTTCTTCATTGTACAGCGGCGTTTGATTCTCGTCGTTTTGGAGCTGTATACCAATCGATTGCAGAAATTCAAAGTTCGGCCGGTAGCCGGTCATGGCCAAAACAAAGTCATTGGGAATGGTTATTATTCCTTCGGGAGACCGGATATCGATTTGGTCTTCCCTGATGCTGGTTATACTGGCGTTGAAATAGGCTTTGATAGAACCTTCCCTGATCCGATTCTCCACATCGGGTTTTACCCAATATTTTACACTGTCACTAATTTTTTCTTCCCTGATTACCATGGTGACATGAGCACCTTTCCTGTAAGTTTCGAGTGCCACGTCAATGGCTGAATTAGCGGCACCCACAACTGCGAGGTTTTGGGCGAAATAGGGGTGTGGCTCATCATAATAGTGTTTTACTTTAGGCAACTCTTCCCCTTCAACGTGCATAAGATAGGGCAAGTCATAAAAACCCGTGGCAATAATGATCACCATGGCGTCATAGGAACCTTTGGCAGTTGTTATTTTGTATAGATCATTATGGCGATTGACCTTTTGGACCTCTTCATATAATTTTAAGTTCAACTCCCATGAGGAGGCTACCCGTCGATAATATTCCAATGCTTCCATGCGATTGGGTTTTGCACCGTGTGATATGAAGGGCACATCACCGATCTCCAGTTTTTCGGAAGTGGAAAAGAAAGTCATGTTAAATGGATAATGATAAAGTGAGTTGACCAGACAGCCTTTATCAATGATCACATAACTTAATCCCGCCTTTTTGGCTTCGATGCCACATGCCAGCCCAATAGGGCCTGCACCAATTATCATCACATCATAGTATGCTGATTCTGCCATAATCGTTTCAGTGTTACGATCACAAAGGTAAAAAGACAACCTATGATTTTTAAATTTCAGTCCATGATTTTCCATTCATATAAAAAATTCCACCACTAAAACGATAGTATGAAACAATCGGTAAATTTTTATTAAATTGCCCACCTCAAAAGTTTAGCGGGTATGAAAAAACCAATTTTATTAATTATTGGCGTAATAGTAGCTTTGATCACAGGTTATGTGGCTTATTCCCTTACGACTTCCAAAAGGCACAGTCCTCCCGGAGTCGCCAGTTACGAAAACGACGGTCTGTCTATAAGTATTTACTACAGTCGTCCTTTTAAAAAGGGGCGCTTATTATTCGGCCAGCCAGGCACGACTGCATTGGAGGTTTATGGAGAGCCATGGCGAACAGGAGCCAACGAAGCGACACAAATTAAGACTAACAAAGACCTGCTTTTTCAGGAGGAAGTACTTAAAGCCGGAGAATATTCCATCTACACCATTCCAGGGGAAAATGATTGGACCATTGCTTTTAATTCCAAGCTGAATTACTGGGGCGCCAGCGTTTCGGGAAATCCATTCGACCCGGCACTGGATGTGCTAAGAGTCACGGTACCGAGAAAGAAAAACAACGACATCGTAGAGCAGTTCACCATAGGTTTTGCCGATCAGGATGGTAAAACTAACATCTTGCTGTTATGGGACCATATCAGGATCGAGGTTCCTTTTGAACCCAAGGGATAAATCCGGGAATTTGTTTTCCCGGTCTATTTAACCGACATCTCCTTTTCACTCATCTCCGCTTCTTTTATTGCCTGTAGCAATACGGATAGTCGGCTTTTTCGGAAAAAAGGTATCACGGTTTGTATCCCGATCAGGTGACTATTATTTGATGGGATTTGTTGTTATCTTGCATATTAGTTTCCTTTAACATATGCAAACGACAGAAATCAAAAGATTATTTGACATTTTGCAATTCCAGGCGGAAAACCAGCCTATCGACGATGCCCTGGCCAGCAAAGTGAATGGTGAATGGGTTAAATACAGCAGTAAGGATTTGCAAAACATTGCCAACAAGGTAAGTCTGGGTTTAATGAGAATGGGTATTGGTAAGGACGATAAGGTAGCCATTATCTCGAACAACAGGCCGGAATGGAATTTTATCGACTTTGGGCTCCAGCAGATCGGTGCAGTCAGTGTTCCTATGTACCCAACCATTACGGTGCAGGATTTTGAATTTATTTTTAACGACTCGGGGGTAAAACTGGTATTCGTGGCCGACTATGACCTTTATCGAAAGGCGAAAATCGCAGCCCGTGAAGCCCCCGGTGTTAAGGATATTTATACTTTCGATTTGATAGATGGTGCAAAACATTGGTCAGAGGTTAAAAAAAATGGAGAAGGGGGAGACATGCAGAAATTGCAGGCCCTGAAAAATCAGGTAACCTATGAAGATTTGGTTACTTTGATTTATACTTCCGGAACAACCGGCTTACCTAAAGGGGTTATGCTTAGCCATGGTAACATTATTTCCAATACCATTGCCGTTTCTAATATATCACCCTTGAAAAGAAAAAATTACCGGGCTTTAAGTTTTTTACCTATTTGCCACATTTTTGAGCGAACCGGTGTCTATTACTATATATATGACAGTGTTTCCATTTATTATGCCGAAAGCCTCGATGCCATCGGTGACAATCTCAGGGAAATCAGGCCGCATACTTTTACCACTGTGCCCCGTTTACTGGAAAAAATCTATGATAAAATACTGGCCAAAGCGTATGAGCTAAAGGGTATTAAAAGAAGGTTATTCTTTTGGGCATTAAATCTTGGTCTGAGGTATGACCCGAATGAAAGTTTTGGCTGGTGGTACGATTTTCAATTAAACCTTGCTAACAAAATCATTTTCAACAAATGGCGTGAGGCTTTGGGAGGTAACATCATGTACATAACCTCCGGGGCGGCGGCATTGCAGCCCCGTTTGGCCAGGGTTTTCTGGGCGGCAGGCATCAAAGTGCTCGAGGCCTATGGAGCTACGGAAACCTCACCCGGCGTTTCATTCTCCAGAATAGATGACCTGAGAATTGGTTGCGTTGGTCCTTTACTGGAAAACATTCAGGTCAAAATCGCTGAAGATGGTGAAATTTTGGTAAAAGGCCCCAACGTCATGAAGGGTTATTACAAAAGGCCGGATCTGACCGCTCAGGCAATTGTGGATGGCTGGTATCATACCGGGGATGTGGGTGAAATGGTCGAAAACAAATACCTCAAAATAACAGATCGAAAGAAAGAAATATTTAAAACTTCCGGAGGAAAATATATTGCTCCCCAGGTGCTGGAGAATAAATTTAAGGAGTCTGTAATTATTGAGCAGATTATGGTTGTCGGGGAAGGGGAAAAGTTTCCCGGGGCGCTGATTGTCCCCAATTTTGAAGGACTCAAAGAGTGGTGCCAAATCCGGAACATTCAATACACTTCTAATGAAGAAATGTTAGATCACGAAATGATAATCGAAAAATTCCAGATGGAAGTCGATTTACACAATGCCCATTTTGCGCAATATGAAAAAGTGAAAAAGTTTGAGTTGATTCATACATCCTGGAGTTTGGAAACCGGAGAACTGACGCCCACAATGAAATTGAAAAGACGGGTTATTCTCGAAAAGTATCAGGAACTGGTTGAGTACATTTATCAATAATAACTTTTGAAATCACTTAACGAAAACCTCTGTGTCTCTTTGTGTCTTGGTGCCTACGTGGTGAAAAAAGAATAAAAATTATCTTTCATCGGTAAAGTATATATATTTCCGGGTCTCTTTTCTATATTTTTACAGAAGCAAACTTCCAAAGCCAATCCCCTGTTTTAAAAATAGATATTTTATATTGAAATGATCAGGAAAACTTTATTCTTTGTGCTTATCACCGTGGTCCCCTTTTGGTACGGATGCTCACCAAAGCTCGAAATGGATCCCGGCAATCTGCCTGAAGACTGGAAGAGCAAAAACATTCCCCCCAGCCAACAATCGGGGCCAGGAGATCCTGAAAGGGGTTTTGCCTACATGAAGTCGGGGGAATATATCGCCAGCGGCGTACCCTGGGAAATGATGAAAAAAAAGGTCAATAAGAGAAGGGACAGCCTCACCGAAATCGAAGTGGAGCCCGGATATTTTTTAAACTATAAAATAAGCTTGTTCAAAGCGCCGAATGGTGAAAAAGTTGTGTCCGGCAATTGTTTTACCTGTCATGGAACCACGTTTAACGGAAAGTTACATTACGGTTTGGGAGATACTTTCTACGATTTTACCAAAAGCCAGAAAGCGCCAGCCCATATTCTGAACACATTGGTAAAACTGAAATACAACAAAAAGAAACCTGAAAGAGCAGCATTTGAAGACTTTGGGAATTATTATAAAGCGCTGGCGCCTAAAATCACTACGCCGGTTTTTGGTGTGAATCCGGCCTTTCGCCTGGCAGAAGCCTGTGTGCAACATCGCAATCCTGTCGATCTTACCTATGAGAAAGCCGATAGATTTGAAATGATGAAGTATACGATGGCTACTGATGTTCCACCCCTTTGGAATGTGAAAAAAAAGAACGCTCTGTATTACAATGCTATGGGACGTGGTGATTTTACCAAATTACTGATGCAGTCTGTCTTACTCGGCCTGCCTGACAGCACTATGGCCAGGAAGGTTCAACAAGAATTTATACATGTTTTGGCATGGCTGGAATCCCTTGAGCCTCCCAGGTACCCCAAAACCATCAATCGGCCCCTGTCGTTAAAAGGCAAAGTTTTATTTGAAAAACATTGTAAAGATTGCCATGGCACTTACGGTGAAAATGAAAGTTACCCAAACAAAGTAATTGCCTTGCCCGTCATCAAAACCGATCCATGGTATGCCTGGTATGCCAAGGACTACGGGGGATTTAACAAGTGGTACAATCAAAGCTGGTTTGCGGTTTCAGCGCCTTTCTCTAAAAATGTTCCCCTGGAGGGATACATTGCCCCTCCGCTGGATGGTATATGGGCCAGCGCACCCTATTTGCACAATGGGTCGGTACCCACTTTAAATGCGCTGTTGAATAGTAATGAAAGACCCGAATTCTGGCAAAGAAGTGGTAAAACGGATGATTACGATTTCGAAAATCTGGGATGGCGTTTTAAATCGAAGAAAAACGCAGCGGGTAAATTTGTTTATGACACAACTTTGCCGGGTTACGGTAATCAAGGACACACCTACGGCGACAAGTTTGACGATGAGGAGCGTAAAGCCTTGATAGAATATCTTAAAACACTGTAATAACCATCAAAAAATTTCTCCTGGCGGATCAATCAAAATCAGGTTCAGTTAATCAGGTCACCACGCAGTCTTCTGAATCTCTTTCTGGCCTCCGCACTGAAAAGGCTTCCCGGATACTTGGTTAAAAAGTCCTGATAAATCTCCATAGACCTTTGGTTGTCAAACAACTGCTCTTCATAAATTTTCCCCATCAGAAAATAGGCATCGTCACTTAATATATCATAAGGATATTCATTGACTATTTTGTCTAAGAGAATGATAGAATCATCAAATTGTCCCAGTTCTAATAAAATCTTTGCTTGCAGCCAATATAT
Source organism: Agaribacillus sp. DX54 (assembly GCF_056858335.1). Taxonomy (NCBI): domain Bacteria; kingdom Pseudomonadati; phylum Bacteroidota; class Cytophagia; order Cytophagales; family Splendidivirgaceae; genus Agaribacillus; species Agaribacillus sp. DX54. The sequence continues at coordinate 71,038 of NZ_JBXEQE010000016.1, read as the reverse complement.
CTCATCAGTAATTCTGTGACCTTCATAATCCTTCAACATTTTGTCCAGCTCCTCAATCGCCTGCTGTTTTTTATTTTGAAACAACAATAAATCTATGGAAGCATAGGTTTTCATCGCCATGTCGGTGGTATCGAGCATGGTGTTGTCCTTTATGAGTAAACTTAGCTGCATGGCATCATTGGAGATTTCCCGCGAGGTAGCCAGTTTCAATATATCCAGGTGTGACTGTGCCAACGAAAAATTACCGTTATAATAGGAAAGCTTCGCATTTTTCAATTTGGCCTGGTAACCCAGGGGCTGTTCTTTCTTGGCTTTTTCAACCTGTGAATAAAGAAGGGTAGACTCCCATGGCTGACCGATAAGGAGGTATATGTCTCCCAGGTCGAGCTTGCACCTGGCTATCAGGTTGGAATTCACACGGGGTCTTTTAATGATCTCGTTTAAAATTTCTATGGCCTTATCCTTTTGCTCCAGATAAAATGCATAGAGTAATGCCTCGCTGCGCATCACCTCAAGTGTTACCGGATTGAAACCTACCTGATTGACCAGCGCATCGTAGTCAACGATCAGTTTTCTGATTTCCACCGTGTCGATAGGAAAAGTATTCTTTACAGTCTCTTCCCTGGCTTTGATAAGGTATTTTTTTGCCATTACATAATTATCACTTTTGGGAAAAGCTTTAATCAAATACTCGAATATGGTAACCGTATTTTTGTAATCCTTATTTTCAAAAGCAATGATGCCAACTTCCATGGTTTTTTGACCCCCGGTCTTAAAACGTTTGTCAAATGCCCGGGCCTGAATAAAGGCCTGGCGAAAGTTCTTCAACTGCAGATTCACCCATATCAATAGTTCATTGTAAATTTCTTCATTGGGTTGTTCCTGTATTTTATCGAAAAGGTAGTCCTGCATGCCAATCAGCTCATCCTTTTCCGTTAACAAATTCTGAAAAGTATTTTTTACATACTCCGCATTTTCAGGGTGGGCTTTGAGAAAGTTAATATATTCCTCCACCATCATATCCTTGTTACTCGTGAGCCTGTAAACATTGGCTAATTCAAGCGCATATTTGTATTTATCATTTTCCTTCTTGCGACCTATTTTAAACGTCTCTACGGCATATTCGGAAATCCTTTTACGCATAAAATACTGGGCGGTAGCCCGCACATCGAAATTCCCCTTTTTAACCAGGTCGATAATTTTGTCAAAGTATTTTTCAGCACGTTCCTGATCGCCTTTGGATTTGTAAATGATCCCCTTATCAATATGATAATTCACAAAATTAGGGTAAAACTTCAACACCCTGTCTATATATACCTCAGCGCCTTTAAAATCACCGGTGGATGTTAACAATTCCAGGTAATTACTATGAATTCTTGGAATATTTTTGGGACGCCGCGTCAGGCTCTCGTAAATATCTTTAGCTTTTTCCAATTCACCGGTATTGTAGTATTCATTGGCCAACAGTATTTTTTCGTCCTGCGCACAGACATTGATTGTTATTGTAAAAAGAAGGCAAGTTAAGACGGGTATGAAAAGGGATTGAAAAATTTTTCTCCTGGTTATGCACATATTCGTTCTTCCTATATATAATATTATAATATATTAAATTAAATTATTATTATTTACTATCCTGTGGATTTGTGGATAAAATACCGAACATTGATTTGACTTTTTAAAATGTTTATCAATTATGGATTATTAGGAGGTTATTCACATATTATTCACACATAAATAATTGATAATCAATAAGTTAATAATTATTTGCACATTTTAACCACAATCGTGGATAACTTATTTTATTAACGATTATGTGAATAAGATAGTTTATTATTTTTTTATATCCACAGTAATTAACAAGGCGATCTTACATTCGGGATTTGTCTTCAGGATTGCGGTGGTTATCCACCGGTAATCTTTTATTTATCCACATGTTTTTCACAGCATTGGCTATGCTATTCTATAGTGATGATTTCATTTAATTCCCAATTGGGCCGCAGGGTCAGGGTTTTGTTAAGATGGTAAACCGGTTCAGGTTCTGTAAAATCACTAACCTGACCCTCATCCCATTTTCCATTGCCATTGGTATCGATCAAAATCCTGACGAGGTAGTCGCCCGGCTGCAGATCTTTAAATTCGAATACTTTTTGATTATAAAGTTCCCTTTGTACTTCAAAGGCTTTGTTGGTTAGCTGAATGATGAAACTACTGTAATCTGTAATTATCTCTCCTATAATCACACCCAGGTTAGCGGAGTTAATGAAGTTATATGTTTCAGTAATCTGTGTGCTGCTGTCGTTTTCAACACTTACAAAAGTCTTTTCTCCTATGACCAAAGTTACCTGGTTGGCTTCTGATCTTCCTTCGAAACTCTCCTTGCCAGGTATTCTGGGTTGTGGTTTTTCATTAACGGCTTTGCGCGTAGTATCTTTATTAAGTAGGCTCGGATTAAGCAATTTTTCTATCGATAATTGCGTACGGTTAAAATTCCAGGTCAGATCGTTGGCTGTATCGATCTTTTGCACGGTTGTGCTGTCATATTGAAATAAAAGACTGTCCGCATTAAGATACCTGACGGGTTTGTTGAAAGTAATTCTTCCGGTAAAGACATTAGAAGTGCTGATTTCCCCTTCTCTGAGATTGACATTAAAATCGGGTGATTTTCTTTTGCTTTCCGGAAACCTGATATAAAACAGGGTATCGACAGACTGATTAATGGTGTCATAGGCTGTCAGTTGCACCCGCAGACTATCAATATCTTCGAGGGTGTTATAAATTCTTAATACTTCATTTTTATCGGTTAGATTGCTGTATACGGTTTTTGAAGTATCAGGGAGTACTTTCAATCGATAGGACATCACGTACTTGTTAAATCTGGCTTGAAAATACTTTCCTGTAGAACGAAGGTTAGTAAGTTTAAACGGTCTGAAATTTCTTTTTCTTGTATAAATACTCAGGCTGTCATAATCTTTATTTAGCTCAATGATTTCTCCCAGAAAGCCAAACGATTCCGTATCTGGTTCGCATTTGTAATTTCTGTTTTCGTCATTGACGGCGTAGAGCCTGTAATTTCCATTTTTAATGTTGGTAAATTTGAATTGTCCGTTTTCATTAGCCCTGATCGAATAACTGGCCCTTCCTGTGAATACATCCAATGTATCATTAACATCATATATGGCCAGCAGCGCGTTCTCAACGCGTTCACCCGTAAGGATTTCAATCACCTTGCCGGTAATATTGAGTGAGTCCAGAAAATGGCCCGTACTGAAAATAAGCAACAGATTCTCCGCCGGGTTGTTTTCAGTAATATCTGTTACACCACCACCGAAGTTGAAGGTATAAGTGGTGCTGTCTTCCAGTATGAGATTATCGAGTTCAATGCTTTTCTTGTTGTATTTGTACTCGTAGTCTTCGTTAATTTTAGGAGTAATAGTGAGCTCGCCTTTAATATCATTGAATTTAATGTATTCGTCAAACTCCATGTTTATTTTATCACCTTTAAACATCAGGGTACCATTTGTCGGGTCAGCGCTTACTAACTGGGGAGGATCCTCATCTTTAGGACCGCCGGAGGGTGCCTGTGGCCTTGCACATGAAATGGCAACGACCAGAAAAAGCAGAAATATACAGAAATTGAAGAAATGGTTAGTCATATTTAGCGACATAGATCAGACTTGAGTAATTCTGTTTTTCCTTTTTGGCCTGTTGATTCGACCTGTATCCGTTAACGATGGCTTTAAGCATGTTTGTGTGATTGTTTTTGTTTTTTTCGCTTAAAAGGCTCACGTAATACGCATCCAGTTTTTGGGGTATGATGGTTTCTATCTCGAAATTGTATTTACTTAATAAACCCGACAGACTGTTTTTATCAAAATGGTAGAGATGCCTGGGAACATCATAACCAGCCCAAAAGTTGTCATACATTTTGGCATCGGGACTGGTATGATTCGGAACCGCAATGATGATCTTTCCTTTTCTTTTCAGCAGCTGTTTAATCTTCATGAATGTTTTATCCAGTTGAGGAATATGTTCCAGAACATGCCACATAGTTATGGCATCATACTGTTGCTCATTCTCATCCACATCAAAAATCGATCCGGATATCCTGGCCCCGGTCAGTTGTAATGCTTGTTCCCTGGCTTTTTGTGCCGGTTCCACACCATCTATATGCCAGCCCCGGTCCTGACAAGCTTTCAGGAATTCTCCCGTACCACAACCATAGTCCATCATGTAACCCTTTTTGACGAATTTAGCGAGTAATTTCGCTTTTTGTCCGACAGTTATCTTTCTTACGTTTTTGTAGACGAAGTTGATAAGACTGTTGCTTCGATTGTTATGCGAAATATATTGTGACGATTCATAGTATTTCATCAACTGACTTTCATCAGGTCTGGGGTTAGTAAACTTAAAACCGCAATTTTTGCAAGTGATGATTGAAAAGGTTTCACCTGAGACAGTGAAGTCTTTACATTTCTTATAGGGATTAAAATCCTTTCCTTTACAGATAGGACATTCCTGTAAGTCTACCAGCATGATGTTATTTACCTAGGTATACCAAAATTATGGAAATATCAGCAGGGGATACACCACTGATTCGAGCCGCCTGTCCGAGGGTTTCGGGCTGAATTCTGATTAGTTTTTCGCGAGCCTCTGCCGAAAGTGCTGTTAATTTGCTGTAATCAAATCCTGCTTTAATTTTATAGTTTTCAAGACTTTCAACCTTTTCGACAAGTTGTTTTTCTTTTTCGATGTAATGGTCATACTTTATGAGAATTTCAGCCTGTTGCAGGATATCTTTTTCAAACTTATAAAGGTAATCGGCCAGGGAATGATCGACCGTTAAAAAGTCATGAATATTGATTTCAGGTCTTTTTAGAAGTTTTTCAAGCGTTACTTTCTCCTTGATTGTAGCTGTATTGAGATGGTTTAAGGAATCGTTGATTTCCGTAGGGGTGACTTTTTTGTGTTTGAGGTCATTTAGCAACCTGGCTGTGTCATTTTTTTTGTCCATCATCTTATCGAGCCGTTCATTGGAGGCCAGCCCAAGTTTGTGACCCGTCTCTGTCAGTCTGATATCGGCGTTATCCTGCCTTAAAAGAATTCTAAACTCTGCCCTTGAGGTAAACATGCGATAAGGTTCTTCTGTCCCTTTATTGATCAGATCATCTATTAAGACCCCTATATAAGCTTCTGAACGTTTTAACACAAAAGGATCGAGGTCGTTGATTTTCCGGTGCGCATTGATTCCGGCGACCAGTCCCTGGCAGGCGGCTTCTTCGTAACCGGTTGTACCGTTAATCTGGCCGGCAAAATACAGATTATCTATTCCTTTTGTTTCCAGCGTTAGTTTTAGCTGAGTAGGAGGAAAATAATCGTATTCTATGGCGTACCCTGGTCTGAACATTTTAACCTGTTCAAATCCTGGTATTTGAACCAATGCGTTGTATTGAACGTCTTCAGGTAATGAAGTAGAAAAACCGTTCACATAAATTTCCACCGTGTCCCATCCCTCAGGCTCTACGAAGATCTGGTGTCTTTCCCTTTCTGCGAAGCGGTTTATTTTGTCTTCAATAGAGGGACAGTACCGGGGACCTATTCCTTTGATCCTGCCAGCGAACATGGGCGACTTTTCGAAACCTGTTTCGAGGATTTCGTGAACGGATTTATTGGTATACGTTATATAACAACTCTTTTGTCTTGTCAATCCAGGTGTGTCGATATACGAAAATTTTCCGGGCTCGTCATCACCAGGTTGCTCCTCCATTTTAGAAAAGTCCAGCGATCGGCCATCGACCCTTGGAGGCGTGCCGGTTTTCATCCGTCCTGACTCAAACCCCAGGGCCACGAGTTGTTCAGTCAAACCTTTTGCCGCCCGTTCTCCGGTTCTACCACCACCAAATTGTTTTTCTCCGATATGGATAATGCCGTTTAAAAAAGTACCATTTGTAAGAATAACCGATTTTGCCCTGATTTGTAAGCCCAGGCCTGTTTCCACGCCAATCACCCGTTGATCCTTAACAATGAGACCCGTCACCATTTCCTGCCAGAAATCCACGTTGGGTGTTTTTTCCAGGGCCGCTCGCCACTCAAGCGAAAAGAGCACCCGGTCATTCTGAGTGCGTGGGCTCCACATGGCTGGACCTTTTGATTTGTTGAGCATGCGGAATTGGATCATAGATTTATCCGAGATAATTCCTGACATACCTCCCAGCGCGTCGATTTCCCTTACAATCTGACCTTTGGCTACCCCTCCCATTGCTGGGTTACAGGACATTTGCGCAATGGTATTCATATTCATGGTGGCTAACAACACCTTGGAGCCCATCGTTGCCGCAGCATAAGCGGCCTCACAGCCCGCATGACCGGCGCCTATTACAATAACATCGTATTCTTCAAACATCGTTCGATTTATAAAGTGTTCCACGTGGAACATATACAACTTATTTCAGTTCCAATACAGATGTTCCACGTGGAACATCTGTATTATCAGCTAATGTTTTGCAAAGATAAACAAGCTTCCTCTTTTTTTCTCATTTCTTTTTGTTCCTGTGGGGTTTTGTCACGGTAGCCTAACAAATGCAGTACACCATGGATGATAACGCGGTGAAGTTCTTCTTCGAATGTTTTTTGATAAGTAGTCGCATTCTCTTGCACACGATCTACACTTATGTAGACTTCTCCTTCAATGGGTGCACCGTTCTTTTCTTTGTAATCGAAGGTTATAATATCCGTATAGGTATCATGACCAAGGTAGGTTTTATTGATTTCATGAAGGTAATTGTCTGAACAAAAGATGTAGTTTAGCTCTTCCAGAATCTGTGCTTCCAGGCTGATTACTTTTTTTATCCAGTTGCTTACTTGTTGGGTTTGCTTTAATTGGAAAGGAGTGTCTTCATAAAAGAAGTTAATACACATTTCATTAGTTGACGTAGAAAGAGAGCTTTACTATTCTTCCCTGGTCTTCAAAAGATACTTCGTCTGACAGATGTTTCATTAAAAAGATTCCCCTCCCTCCTGGCTTGTCGAGGTTCTCGGGGGCGGTTGGGTCCGGAAGGTTATTGTAATCGAAACCACTGCCCTGATCCCTTACCTCAAAACTGATGATGTTGTCATTGAGCATTAAGGACAGTGAAACGTTTTTGTGTTTATTATTTTTGTTGCCGTGTTTTATGGCATTATTTACGGATTCAGTTACGGCGATCATAATGTTTCCGTAGATATCATCATCAATGCTGTACTTTTCTTTGGCATTGTCTATGAAACTCTCAATAATTCTGATATTCTCTCCCAAAGAAGGAATCTCTATTTTAATTAAGTTCATTGGTTCTTTTAAAATCATGTACTGTAATTTGCTCGAAACCTTTATGTGATGTTGTGCAAAATGGTTATGAATTTAGTCAAATTCTTTTATTCGATACTAATTACAATCCCTATTTTTCAATTCTTTTAAAATATTCATTTACTTCCTTTTTGTAATAAGGATTAAGTTTCAAAGGTACTGTTTTTAACAATTCTATTTCCTTTTCCTTTGTCTTTATATATTCCTCAAATGCCTTGGGTAACCTTTTCTCATATTCTTTGGCCTGTTCTGCTTCTCTCTTTTTATCCAACTCCCTCTCCCTTAAAGAATTCTCGGCTTCAAGTAACCTCGTCAGTATCTCCTTTTGACGCTCAATCATTTCGGTAGTCAAACGTTTATTGACTAAATCGGTTTCTGTTTCTTCCATTTTATCCAGCAACTCTTTCATCCCGTTATCCCCTTCTTTGCCTCCATCTTGTCCGTTATTACCATATTTTTCATTCATTTCCTGCAATGCCTGCCTCAGTTTTTCCTGCTGCGCCGCCAGCTTTGCCAGTTCTTCAGACAATTGCCGGCCCGATTTGCCGCTTTTCTTTAGTTGCTGAATTTGCTGGTTTAACTGTTTTTGCAACTCACTTAACCCAGGCATGTTTTTGCCATTATTTCCTTTTTGGGGATTACCCATGGCATCGGCCATTTGCTGTTGCATTTGCTGAAGAACATCATCTAACAGTAAAGCTAAGTTGTTAATAGAGGTCATGGTGAATTGCTGTTTGCTTACAGCCAGTGATTTTTTTCTTTCCCTCAAGGCTTCGATTGTTTTATCCATGTTATCACTCATCTCGCCCAATTCCCTGGTAACAAAAGAAGCAATCTGGAAAACGCGCTCGGAAAGCGCAAGAAGACTGTCTTCTATGATTTTAGAATCATCCTTCAACTTGAGTTGTTGCTGTGAAAGAAGTATGAATCTCGGATCACTTTGTTTTATATTCCGGAAGTCAATCATTAATTTTTCCTGGTCAAATGACAACTTAACCAGATTGTCCACAATGTCCCTTAAATTATCTAAATTCTCCATCATCATTTCCATCTCAGCACTGTTCTGCATCTGTTGAAGCTTCTGGGACATCTGCTGCATTTTTTGGCTGGATTGTTGCTGGGATTTTGCCGCTTTCTTTCTTTTATGGTTTTCAAGATTTTCCTGACTTTCTTTCTGCAGTTGGTCAATTTCCTGTTGATCGCCGGAGGTATCCTGCATCTGATCCGGATTTTTTCGATCCTGGTTGATTTCGTCCAATTCCTCCAATGACTTTTGGGTCTCCTCAAATTGTTCGTTCAACTCCTGTTGCTTCTCCTGTAAATCCTCCAGCTCGTTAGACTTATCCAGCGTTTCCTCAATAAGTTCTTCCTGCTCTTCAGCAATCTCATTTAACTCGTTGATGGTCTCCTCCAGTTTATAATCGAATTTGAGTTTTTTGAACAATTCCAGACTTCTTTCCAGTTCTTTTTCAAGATCATCCTCTTTGTTGTTAAGCTTATCCAGCATCTCCTGAACATTGTTCATATCCGCTTTCTCTTCCATTAACTTCTGCAATTCGTCATAAAGCTTTTTAGTGTCTTCATCCAGCAATTCATCCATCAGTTTTTGCAACTGCTGCGCTTTCTCTTTGAATTTTTCACTGGTCTCTGAAAATCTTTCCCTTTTTTGGTCCGTAGCTTTGTTCAGTTCCTTCAGCTTTTCAATGGCTTCATTCAACGCTTGTCTTTTTTTCAAAATCTCTTCTAACCTTTTTTCATCCTGCCATTCCAGCGATTTTTCCGTTTTTAGCCGGTCTTCTTCCTCCTTTAACTTTTCTTTCAGTTCCCTGGCTTTATCCAGTGTTTCGTTAATTTGCTTTTCAGCACTTTTGGAAGACTCCGCGATGCTTTCTTTCAATTGGCTTTTATCAGGAATGTCAAAAGTATAGGTACCTGTCTTTGATGATTTTCTTCCATTTACACCATCATTATCCCATACCTGCAAATAGTATTCAATTTTATCGCCCTTCTCCAGATCGATGGAGTCGAACTGCATTTGGTAATAATAACTTTGGCTAATGCGGTTTTTGTCAATCGGAACATTGATGGCTTGAAATTTACCCTCTTCATTGTTGCGGATATTACTTTTTCTGTAGTACAGAGACAATTGTGACAAGCCGTAGTCATCGGCAATATTTCCTCCTAAAACCATGTAGCTGAATAAGGTGGTATCCCTGAACTGATCGAGGGTGATAGATGGAAACTGATCCGGAATAACTTCGATGTGATAGTTAATTTTTTCCTTGTTGTCGCTGTATTGATTTTGTAGCTTAATTTGATAATCCTGTGACTTAAAAACCTTCTTTTCGTAATTAAAAATCTGATTATCAATTATTTGTAATTCTTTCTCTTCTTTAGACCCGTCAAAAATAATTTTCATTTTATCCGCGTCAAGGGTTTTGTATTGCCATTCGATAAGGGTTCCCTGAGGCACTTCCAGGTTGCCAATATTTTGTACGGTCTGATTATCCCTTTTTACATACCTGGGAAAGACCATTTTAACATTGAAGTTTTTCAGGTTAGGCCGGTTCACCACTTCGATCTTAAATTCCCGGGAACTAAAACCCGCGGCCTCAAAGGAGAAGGAGGTTCTGCGTTGAATTTTTTTTAAGGTATACCCAAACCCTGCCTGATTGCCATATTTCATCTTTATTCTTCTGCCATTGAAAAGAATATATGCATCCTGGGGAATGGCTTTGCCTTCAAAATTCAGTAATACCGTAAAGTCCTCATTTTTGAACGCCTGAAGGTTGTCATTTCCCAGTATAAACTGAAAGGGTGCCACAGGCAGATACTCTTTATTGTAGTTGATTATTTTCGTAGTGCTGTCTTTGAGGAAACTTGGGGCCAGAAACAACAAGATGATTAGAACGGCAACAGGAAATCCGGCATATTTCAGATATTTTTTATTCTCTCCAAGGTCGATGGCCTGCTTAAAGGGGATTAATCCTATTCTTTCGGTACGGCTTCGTATGCTAGCGGCAATCAAATCGCTATTTACATCTGATATTTTTTTTAACTGAATGGTATTCAGGAGTTTATCCTCAATTTCAGGAAAATAACTGCCTATTTGTTTGGCGGCCTCTTCATCACTTAGCTGTTGCTTGAGTGAAAAAAGCCGGGCGATGGGGTCAATGATCCATTTATACCCAATAATCAGGCTAAAAGTTATAAATGAGAAAAACAAAACAGCGCGCAGTGTAGAATCGAAGTTGGCGATAAAGGCCAGGGAATTGGCCACTAGGTAGGCTCCCAACATCGCGGTTAATAATAACAATCCGCCCTTTAATAATTGATTTTGATAATACTTTTTTTTGTATGCATTTAAATTGGCAATCAGAACATTTTCTTTACCTTGGTTACTCATAATATTTCAACATCAACGCTTAATCATAGTATATAACAAATAATCCTGTCGATCCGTTTGGAAAAGACTCATTCAATACTGAGAAGCCATTTGTATCAACGGCTGTTACGTACATTTTCATTAAAACATCAGAAACTCTATATAAATTACATAATATTTCAGAATTCCCACAAATTATGTCGCCAAAAGCAATACAATTAGTAATTATTATTAACTGATATTCCGTTATTTGGTTGCCTTTTGCCCATTTGTTCCTTTCATTTGACAATAATCGGCGGTGCAAAACCGGTGCCACAATAGCTTTAGTTACCGATGATTTCGATTTCTGTTCTACGGTTTATCTCCCTTCCTCCGATTTCATCATCATTGGAAACCAATGGCTTTTCTTCTCCGAATCCCTTTGAAGATAGTCTTCCGGGTTCTATTCCGTAACTAATCAGATACCTTTCTACCGCTTTTGCCCTTTTTCTTGATAATGCCTTATTATAATTTGCTTCACCCACATTATCCGTATGGCCATTTATTTGTACTCTTAAGTTTGGTGTACGATTAAGTAGTTCGTAAATTCTATCGAGCTCCGATATGGACTCCGGCTTTATCTCAGATTTGCCACTGTCAAAAAAGATGTTTTTGAGAATTACCCGCGATCCGACATCTGCAGGCTTTAGCCTGATCGTAGCGTTTACATCTTTGTTTGACGATAGCGTAGTTCTTTTAAAGCTTCTGGAATGGAACAAATACCCGTCTTTTTCAACGGTCAGCCCAAAATTCCGGTCAGAAGGAATTTGCAGTTCAAATGTGCCGTTTTTCAAATCAGTGTATTTGACGGCTACCACCAGGTTTCTGCTATTGTCTGATAATACCAGCTTTGCTTTGACAGGTTCATTCGTATTGGCGTCGATTACTTTACCGGAAAAAATAATCAGCGGAGCCTTTGAGTTTTTCTCTATTTTCAAATCTATTTCAGGTTCATTGCTTTCTTCTACCTCAATGGTTTTGGTCTTTTGTAAGTTTACATAGTCCCTTTTGTCCATAGCAATGCTATAAATATCGTTACCTCCATGTCCGTCGCTTTTGGCGGTGGCATAATACCCGGTCTTATTACTGGCACCAATTACGAAATAGATTTCATCTCTCGCCGTGTTAATGGGAAATCCAAGATTCCTGGGCCTTCCCCATTTACCTTTTATGCTGGGACTTCTGAAAATATCGTAGCCTCCCATGCCGAAGTGTCCCCGGGAGCTGAAGTATAACATATTGTCTTCGGGATGGATAAACGGTGCATCTTCGTCTTCCTTGGTGTTAATCTTTGGGCCGGCATTAACTGCCGGTCCCCATGTACCATCATCCTGTAATTCACTGATGTATATGTCCAGTCCCCCAAATCCTCCGGGCCTGTCGCTCGAAAAGTATAGTTTATTTCCGTCGGCTGTTAAAGAGGCCGAGAGCTCCCGGTATTTTGAATTAATGTTTGCATTCAGCGGTTCTGGTTTTGACCAGTTGTTTCCGTCAAAATTGGAAACAAATATATCTCCGTTTCCTACGCTATAATAGATAAGCACCTGTTTTCCATCAGGGGCAAAGGCAATGGCAGCGTCGTGAAATGGTGTGTTGATGTTTTCGCCCAGTTTTTCCGGTGGTGTCCATGCGCCATTACGCTTCCGGCTGATATAGATGTCTTCGTAATAATTATTATCAGCCGCTAGTTGGTTGCCCGTTGAGCCTTTTCTTCTGGAGGTGAAGATCAATGTCGACTCATCAGCGGTGATTAAGGGGGCATAATCATGACTTTCGGAATTAACAATTGCCCCCAGATTTGTGATATCTACGTCCTTTGGGTTATTGACATATTCGATACCCATATTACATTGCTTAATATTTTGGTCGATGATAAATTTATCATAAGCCTTAGGCCGGAATGCCATATAATGGTCCAGTGCTTTCTCAAAGTTGTTGGAAAACTGATAGGCCTGTGCCAGATAAAATTCCAGGTCGGGATTATACTCAGGAAATTCCTCGAAAACCTTTTTAAGATACGAAACGGCTTTGTGCTTGAAGCTTCCCTCCAGATAAGCCATGCCTAGCCGATAATCGACAGCCGCATTACCTCCAATAATACTATTGGCTTGCTCATATTGCGCCGCGGCTTCATCAAAATATCCTTTCTGATAAAACCTGTCACCTTTTTTTATCAACTTACGGTAACCCTGGGCATTGATGCCAGACCAGGAAAATATCAACAAAACCAATACACTAATTACCCTGTAGGTCATTATTAATCAGCACAAAAGTGAAGACAAAAAACAACATAAATGCCAAAGCTAACCTTTAATTCCGGACAATAAACAGCAATTAAACGGTTAAGGTATTATGTGTAAGATTTATCTGTTTTGTACAATAAGTCGTTTTGTTGCTTTTAGGTTATCTGCATCGATTTTATACAAATAAGCCCCTGGTTTAAATCTCGAAAGATCTACGGTAACATGATGTTCACCGGCATTTTGTGGTTCATCTACCACTACTTTCATGAGTTTACCTGAGGTATCGAAAATTTTGAGGCGCACATGAGCGGCATTGTTAATATAATAGGAAAAATGGGTTTTTTCCCTGGCAGGGTTCGGATAGCAGGAGTCGAGCCTGAATCTGTCATTAAAGAATTCTTCTTCAGTACCTGTTATGAGTGTTCCGAACACATCTACTTTATTGGCCGCATATTGATCAAATCTGGTTTGAACCAGCGCTTCGTTGCTGGCACCCATCCAATCCTGTAACACAGCGGCGAAAACCTGGCGATAATCAAACTGGTTTCTCAAATTGCCGCGATTTAAATCCGAAAGATCGGGGTTGGTGCCGTATATCCCGGGCCGTACACCGGATCCGAACACAAACATGGGCGCTGCTGTGCCGTGATCAGTACCATAACTACCATTAGAAGCTGCCCGCCTGCCAAATTCGGAAAAAGTCATAGTTACTACCCTGTCCTCCAGTCCCAGAAACTTCAAATCATCCTGAAATGCCTTGACGGCCGAAGAGACATGGTATAATAAAGCGGCATGAGCCCCCATTGACGGTTCGCCTGCCACTACCTGGCTGGCGTGCGTATCAAAACCTCCAATCCTGGTAAGGAAAATTTTAGTCTTTGAACCACCGCTCAATAATCTGGCTACCAGCCGTAACTGACCTGCAAGTCCATTGTTTGAAAAACGGTTCCCCGCATCGAAAGGATATTTCTCCGGATAAGTAACGTTGGCACTGTTTGTACCTTGTTCGAAAACATCCCTCAAGCGGCCGGCATACTGATTCGATTTTTCTTCAATATCCATGATCCATTGTAACTCCTGGCCGTAATGCGTATCAGCTACCGACTCCGGAGGAAGTCCACCGACGCTGTTAATCAGGTTATAAAACTGATCGGGATTTTGTGCTGCAATAGCCGCTGGTATGCCTGTTTCGCGATGAAACATCAAAGAAACGTTATTACCGATTTCCAGCCCCAGGGGATCAGGCATTTCGGCACTTGGGTAATTATCGGGATAGCCCGGATAACAATAATCCAGATACCTTCCGGCCCATCCGGATGAAAACTCATCGTCGTATCCTCCACCCATCCACCAGATGTCCCGGCTTCTGAAGTGCGACTGGTTGATGTTTTCATAACCGACTGCCTGTACAATAGCAGTTTTTCCTTCATCATACAACGCTTTTATGCCCACCATGTCAGGATGTAATCCCACCTGGTTTTCGACCTTAAGGGAATTGTCCAGGGCGATGTAACTCCTGCTGCCATTGTCAGAAATGGCAATATTAGGCCTGAGGTTGATATAGTTACTGTATTGGTCCATGGGTATGAGTGTATTCAGACCGTCATTTCCTCCATGTAACTGAATGAGCACCAACACCTTATCATTATCTGCCCCACTTGCTGCCAATGTTTTTAAGGTGCTTTGGCCCAATACTGTCATGGGGATTCCGTTTAACATGAATGGCGCTGCGCCGGTTAAAGAAAGCTTTTTTATAAATCCTCTTCGTTTCATTTTGGTTTAAATTTTGGTGGAACAACTATTTAATACAATTGGTACTCCGGTGACTGCATCAGGGCACGGATCAAACTTTCCAATTGAATGCGTACATTGGTGTCATCGCCGGTGGCTTTATAGTTATTCCATTCTCCAGCCCAATTCAGTGCGGACAGCGTGTCCAAAAGAATGTCGTCTTTAAAGTAATTAAATCTTTCCTGCGTAATGATCTCCGGGAACAGATCATCCACCAGTTCTTGTACCAATACCTGGGGATCGGCCGGGTCAGAAATGTGCTGAGGGTTGTCTACGTAGGCCACGATATCCAGTTGAAAACCCTGATTATCGCCGTTTTGTACCAGAACATCCGAAAACTGATACCTTCTGGCTAAACCATTATTGGAAATCCAGTTTCTGTTGAACTCCGGGGTTTGGTGATAAGCAGGATAACCGGCTACCTCAGGAGGGTCGTAAAATGACATTCCCTGGTCATTCATATTGCCAAGCAGGCTTCTGTAGGAAACATTCAGCGCCTGCTCCGGCTCGGTAGACGAGTCTGGGACATCCACTTCAAAAAACCGCAGACTGCCTATGACAAGGTCGAGCGGGGATTTGATGATTGCCCCACGGTTATCATCATCTGCAACACCATTATCGGTATCGAAGAAATGCTGACTGCTAAATAATTGTTCTAGTACGGGTTGAAACTCATAGTTGTTAGTTCTAAATGTGTTGGCCAAAGGGGTGATAATATCTTGTTCGATTTCGTCGGTGATATCATAATAAACAAAATAACGATATAATTTTCTGCAGATATGCTTTGCGGTTGCTTCCTGGTTAAAAATCATTTCAACCAGTTGATCCAGTTCGTCAAGGGCAGCTTCTTTGGTGGCCCAATTGTCAATTATTTCGTTGGGCTGAATGGTGGTACCGCCAAAGGCGTTGCTGAAGGTTTTGACAGAAGCATCGTGGCGGTTGGCAAGGTTACTGGCATTTACACGCAAAATGCCGGTAATGAGACCCGTATCCGGATCGGTTTCGAGATATTCCTCGTCGTTGATATATCCTGACAGTACCTTTGCTGCCTCCTGTACGTCTTGCTCTGTGAAGGTTGTATAATCCTCGGGGCCTATTTGAGGGCCTTTACCGATGGTATACAGTTCAAAATATTCCCTGGCAAAGTTTTCATTAGGTCTCCCTACCTCATTCAGCCGGCCATCCAGATAAATCAACATGGCATTATCAAGGCATAATTTTTTAGAAACCTCCTTAAAATTACCGGTTGCGTACTGGCGAAAAAGCGCATTTTGATAGTACAGCGCCGTACTGTCATTCACGGTGGCATATCCTGTAGTAAAATGGGTATGCAGAAAGTAAGTCATCCTTTCGCGGATGGAAATACCCTCATTATACATTTGTTCCAGCCACCAGCCCCGGAAAAATGTAATCAGGTCGCCATTGTCGCTATTTAAATCTGTAGGTTTGGGGTTGACCCATGGTTGACCCGTAAGGGGGTCACCCGGAGGTGCCGGATCAGCTACCGGTGTAAATAATTGTGTGAGAATTTGTGCCGGTGTGGATCCGGTATATTGATCGATTTGTAATTTGGTTGGTCCAAAGGTTGCTCTTTTAAGAAGATGGGCTACCTGCCGCCTTCCTAACGTCCCGCCAAATGGATTTAGTGAAGCCATATTCTATTGTGTTTTGGTTGTATCGGTAGTTTGTCAAAATTTCGAACTGATAAAGATATAGGTCTGCTACAATATTTAATGACCCTATTCAGAGCGTAATATTACATAAATGATGTTTACTAAAATTTCAAAGTGCCTATCGTGGGGGAAGAAATGGAGCGGTGATTTTGTATATTTAGAAGAAATGTCAAATATAGGATTTTTATTGCATTTTTTTCAATGAGGGAACAAAGATTACAGCCGGCATTTGCCTTCGGATTTATAACGCTTTAATAACCTGATAGTTATCGAAAGAAATTTGGGCTTTTCAGCGAACATATCGATTGATATTTTTGCAAAACAGGTGGGAAGATAAACATTTTTATGCCTGCGATTATAGTTATACTATTTATAGAAATAATAATATTGCTGGTTGCAGGCTGATAACAACTTAAGAGCGGTTTGAAAAAAATGTATAAAAAGGACTGAAATATTACAGCAAGGGGTTGTAGGTGAAGGGCAACAGTTACTCTTTCCCTATTCGCTCCAGTTCCATCTTGTAGGCTTTGATGGCTCTGTAGATGCCTGAGGCCATATACACCTGGTTCTTTTTATTATTCAGAAAGACTTCTTCGTTGTCGTTGGTAAGGAATCCCAATTCGACCAGGATGCTGGGCATCGAGGTTTTCCACAACACCAAAAACCCGGCTTGCTTAACCCCCCGGCTATGCCTGTTTACCCTGTTTTTGAACTGATGTTCTATTTTGCTGGCAATGTTTAAGCTATTATCCAGATAAGCATTTTGCATTAATGAAAACAAAATGTATCCTTCGGTACTGCTTGGGTCGAAACCTTCGTAATTATCCAGATAGTTTTCTTCCTGAAGTATGGATTCGTTTTCCCGGATGGCGACATCCAGGTTTCCCTGGGTTTTATGCAGACCCATGGCATAAGTCTCCGATCCACGAAAATAGTGTGGACCGGCATTACAATGAATAGAAACAAAGAGGTCTGCGTTGTTTCTGTTGGCAATATTTGCCCGTTCGTGTAATTCGATAAATTTATCTGTTTTTCTGGTATATATAACTTTTACGCCCGGTAAATTCTCCTCAATAATTCTTCCCAATTCCAGGGCTACCTCCAGGGCGACATGCTTTTCCTTGGAAAATTTACCCGAGCATCCCGGATCCTTGCCTCCATGACCGGCGTCAATGACAATAGTCTTAAGTTTGTAGCTGGTCTGGGCCGGCAACTTAAAAGAATAGAAAACCGGAATAAACGATAAACTTAATACAATTAATCTTTTCTTCACTACCTAAGATTTTTAATCGAATTTCAGGTTGTTTTAATTATAACAATTTTTTTGCCAAAAAGCATGCTTTTTGGCCTGGATTTTCAGGTAATTTTTCAGTTTCAGGGATATTTTAGGCGCTAATGACCCGTTATATGCCCAATTAACGGATAATTTTCACTTCAACACGCCGGTTGAATTTGCGCGATGATTCAAATTCGTTGCTCGCAACAGGTTGTGTGCCTCCAAATGCAGCCGTGGTAATTCGTTTTGGATCGATGCCTGCGTTGATCAATGTATCTTTGATCATAGCGGCGCGGGCCTGTGAAAGTTGATGCTTGAGATGCAGGCTACCCCGGTTATCGGTATGGCCTGAGATTTCGATAAGATAGTCGGGTGATTCTACCATCAGGTCGACAACCTCTTGCAGGTCGTCGTTTGACTGTGGTAAAATGACGCTCTTTCCCTCCTCAAAATAGATGGTGTTCAGTTTTACTACCGGCTTGTAAACAACGCGCTCCATAAAAATGTCCTTTTCAATTTCCTGATAGATGCTATCGGCAGCAATATCCACCTTGACAAACTGGGTTTGGAAGCCTTCAGCTTTTACTTTGAAGCTATGATTACTGTCAAAAGGCATGATCAGGCTGTATTCCCCGTTATGGGGGTTTGTATTGGCAATCGGTGTTTTTTCGACCAAGTTATCTTTTTCAAGATAGAAAGTGGCTTCTACCGGTTTTGAATTTTTGACATCGTAAACTTTTCCCTTAACCAATATAACAGGTTCAGGTCTCAACTCCTGTGGAAGAGCGATCCGGTAAATGTTCATGGGGTTTTTGGAAGTTCCTTTACCATGCACAAAATAGGCGTAGTCCCCTGAAGCAGGAATGCTGTAGTAGGCATCCCAGCCTTTGGAGTTGACTTGGTTCCCCAGATTATGAGGTTTGGTCCAGTTTTTCCAGGTGTCATCTGTTCTCTGGGTGTAATAGATGTCACTACCGCCATAGCCACCATGTCCTTCGGAGGCAAAATATAAAGTTTTATCATCGGCTGCCAGAAACGGGGAAAACTCTGCCTTGCCGGTGTTTATCATGCTGCCTATATTCACCGGCTGACTCCAGATGTTCATATCTTCCAGAAAGCTGACATAAATATCCTGGTCACCGTAACTGTCGCTTTGTTCAATGGCCATCAACAACACTTTGCCATTACCGGACAGATAAAAGTCGGCATATTCGCTTTCATTATGGTATCCCTTTATATGCACCTGCTTTGGGAAGCTCCAACCTGTTCTTGTCCTGGTGGCAATCGAAATCCCATTAAGATCCATGCCTGACTCACCGCGTTGGTAGCGATTGATAAGTAATACCTTATTGCCATCCGCACTTACCGCACTCACTCCGTTGGGGTGTTGATTGTTTAGGGGTGGGCCAATATTTTTTGCCAGGCTCCATTCGTCATACTCCCAACGTGCATAATAGATATCCTGATCGTCAAATTTGCCATTCATGTTGCCGGGATAATTTTTCCGGCAAAAATAAAGGGTCTTTCCATCTGGCGAGATTATGGGTTTGATTTCTGAATAGCTGCTATTAATGTGAAAGCCCAGATCCTCTTTCTCAGAGGTAAAACTATTTTCTTCCATATAGTTGGTTAGCCCCATTTTCGATAAATCTTCCCGAAGCAATTGCTGGTTGTCATAATCAGCGATGCCCATGGCATCTATCTGACTCCAGCCTTTTTGCAGCGAGGTATTTATGCTCAGTTCAACTTTTTTTACATTGTAGTGTGTCCTCTGCAGGCGCAGGCAAAATGTTTGGTAGTCCCGTTTTAGTGTTTTGGCGTTAGTTTTAAAAACCTGAAATTTCTTTCCTTTTTCATCATACAAATAAATATCGGTTATGCGGCCGGGACCAAAGCTCTCGAGAATTATTACCTGCCGGACCTTTTGGGGTCGGTCGAATGAAACTATCAGTGTTCCGAATGTAGCGTGCGAATTGAGGCGAAAGGCTTTGGGGCTGGTGGTTCCGTAAGGTAGCGCATCTGGTTTACCTAACGCCTGCTTACCTGACCAATTCTGCGTGCCATAATTGTTGTGCTGAAAGTCGACATGATCGGCCCATTGTATTTCCTGGGCGACAATTACTGGTCTGCAGAATATAATGGAAATGAACCAAATTATAATCTTACAATACATGGACTAGCTTTTCACTGCCTGCAATAATTAGAAAAATCAGGAAATTATAAAAGGAATATTCAGTATATTTTGACATTCGACCGATTCCGTTTTTGCCCTGATCCTTAAGTGTTGCTTCAGGACAGGTGTCCCATAAAATTAAAAATCAATGGGCTAAAGGCAGTTTTCGAAATTCGATGCCACATTAGCTTTCCAGGTATTTTTTTTGAGGACTTCTTTGATCCTGCCCGCCCTGATATAGTCAGCGTACAGGTCTCCTAAAAAGTAAAATAGAAAAAGAAATAAATAAAGAGCCAGAAAAAATTCATACAATGCCAAAAGATGGTAAACATTTCCAGCTTTACTTTTTCATAAGGGTTGGTAGAAATAATCAGATTTTTGACCGGATCTTGTATTAACCGCCATGTCCTGAACAGATAGTAGACCAGAATGACAAATCCAACCACCATATGGACTAAATGCAATCCGGTTATAACCACCAGAAAAGAAACTGCCGGCGCCTCGGCCAGGTATAAGCCCGCTTCCTTCAACTCCAACCACCCGATGAACTGACTAACAACAAATATCAGTGTCAGGCTGAGTGTAGCAGCGAGATAGTCTTTCATTTGCGGCAGGTTGTCTTTTTCAAAAGATGGCAAAACCTTACTGACCATGTAGCTGGAAAACATTAAAATCACCGTACTTACCGCAAAAGCCTTGGGGAAAACAATATCAGCCAATCCCCCTGTCTCCATCTTACCGACAGCATAGGCAAATGCCATAAAGCCAAAAATCAAAAAACTGCCGAACAATGCCAGGTACAATATCATCTTGTGAGGATGAATTTTCTCTATAGCTTTAAAAGTTGAGTACTTTTTTTTGTGTTCTACTTTCTTGCTCTCGCCTGGCATAACTACTTTAAATCATTACTATATAAACATATTCGTTCGTAGATAGTTCTTGGGATATAGTTATTTACGTAAAAAAATCAAATAGGATAGCTGATATCGCTATATAAAGTTAACGAACTTATTTGTTAGTTTTGCATTTTCATTTTAAAATTCCTTCGGGCTACCCAATTTTAAATTAATATAAATAAAAGCACCGGTAACCCAGAGGAATTCATTCTGTTTGTTAAAGTGTTTTAGACTATAATACTTTGAAGGTAAATGACTTGCTGAAATTGTATAAAGAGGATGGTTTGATACAAACCATTGGAGAGCGTATCAAACCGAACGCGTGTAAACACGTTCATCTTAAAGGCCTGATAGGAAGTCTCGATGCGGTTGTTGCCTCGGCCCTGTACAAGCTCAATCATCAAAACCATTTGTTCATTATCCCCGACAAAGAGGCGGCAGCGTACTTTCATAATGACCTGCAAAATTTAATCGGTGAAAAGGAGGTTTTATTTTTTCCAACATCTTATCGCAGGCCCTATCAATTTGAGGAAACTGAAAATGCCAATATCCTGGTACGGGCCGAAATATTGAACCGGATCAACCACAAATCTTCCACCGGAGAATTGATTGTGACCTATCCGGAAGCACTGACTGAAAAAGTAATCAATAAAAAATCCCTGGTCAGCAATACCTTCACACTTAAGAAAGGAGATGCTTTTGATGTTGCTTTTATCAGTGAATTATTGCTGACGTATGATTTTGAAAAGGCAGATTTTGTATATGAAGCAGGTCAATTTGCTGTTCGCGGAGGTATCATAGACATTTATTCATATGCCCATGATTTACCTTACAGAATAGAGTTATTTGGCGAAGAGGTGGATAGTATCCGTACTTTTGATCCGGTAAGTCAGTTATCTGAGGAAGAAATCAGGGAGATCAATATTATTCCTAATATCCAGACCAAGCTTTTGCAGGAGGTCAGGGAGTCTTTTTTGGATTATTTGCCCAGGAATACCAAAATATGGATCAAGGATTTGGAACACACTGTCAACACAATTGACAGGTATTTTGAAAAAGCGCAGGAAAGCTTTGACGTTATTCTAACGCAAAGCGGGGAAACAAAAGTAGTGCTAAGCCCGGAGACGCTATTTGAAACGTCAGACTCATTTGTAAAAGGATTAACTCCTTTTGTAAAAATTGAATTCGGCAACAGGTTTTTTCAAAAAAGCGACTACGATTTTGAATTTACCGGGCAACCACAACCTTCCTTTAACAAGAATTTTGAAATGCTTGTAGACAATCTGAAGGAAAACCAATCGAATTCGATTGTCAATATCATGGTGGCCGAGTCGTATCAGCAAATTAAGCGGTTGGAGACAATATTTGAGGAATTGGATCCTACACTGGCATATCAAAACATGCAAATCGGTTTAAGAGAAGGTTTTGTAGACCACCATTTAAATATTGCTTGCTACACGGATCATCAGCTATTTGACCGCTTTCACCGTTACAAGACAAAGACCAAATATTCAAAGTCAAAAGCTATCACGCTCAGGGAGTTACGTTCCCTGTCGCCGGGTGACTATGTGGTGCATATAGATTATGGTGTGGGAAGGTTTGCCGGGCTTGAAAAAGTGGATGTAAACGGCAAGGAACAGGAGGCCATACGGCTGGTTTACAGGGACGATGACCTGTTATATGTGAGCATTCATTCCCTGCATAAAATATCGAAGTACAGTGGAAAGGAGGGGGCGCCACCTTTGATGAGTAAGCTAGGCTCGGCAGAATGGGAGAACAAAAAAAGAAAGGCAAAAAAACAACTGCAGGATATTGCCAAAGACCTCATACAGCTTTATGCCAAAAGAAAGGCAGCGCCGGGATATGGATTTGCCAGCGATAGTTTTCTGCAGGCCGAACTGGAGTCCTCATTTATCTATGAAGATACACCGGATCAGGCCAAATCCACCGAAGATGTTAAGAATGACATGGAGATGCAGCATCCCATGGACCGGTTGGTGTGTGGTGATGTCGGTTTTGGTAAAACTGAGATAGCCATCAGAGCTGCTTTTAAGGCTGTTTGTGAGAATAAGCAGGTGGCTGTGTTGGTGCCCACTACGATATTGGCGATGCAACACTATCATACCTTTAAAGACCGGCTCTCCAATTTTCCCGTAGAGGTGGAATATGTTAACCGATTTAAATCCGGCAGTGATATCAAGGAAATTCTGGAAAAGGTAAAAGAAGGAAAAACAGATATTCTTATCGGGACACACCGAATTGTGAATAAAGATGTTGTTTTTAAAGATCTTGGGCTGCTGGTAATTGATGAGGAACAAAAATTTGGGGTGAAGGTGAAGGAAAAGCTAAAGGAAATGCGCGTGAATGTGGACGCCTTAACCCTGACAGCTACCCCGATTCCAAGAACCCTGCACTTTTCATTAATGGGGGCAAGGGATTTGAGTATTATTGCCACACCGCCACCCAACCGGCAGCCTGTAACGACCGAGTTGCATACCTTCAATGAGGAGATTATCAGGGATGCCATTAGCTTTGAGCTGCGCCGGGGAGGGCAGGTTTTTTTTGTACATAACCGGATAAAGGATATTGAACAGGTGGCCAACATTGTGCTCAAACTGGTGCCTGATGCCAGGATTGGTGTGGCGCACGGACAAATGGAAGGGGCGCGGCTGGAAAAGGTAATGTTAAAATTTATCGGCGGGGAGTATGATATTCTGGTTTCTACAAATATTATTGAATCAGGGTTGGACATACCCAATGCCAACACTATTATTATCAATCAGGCCCACATGTTTGGCCTTTCAGATTTGCATCAGATGAGAGGAAGGGTTGGAAGATCCAACAAAAAGGCGTTTTGTTACCTGTTGACCCCACCTATTATCGGCCTTACCTCCGATGCCCGTAAGCGGTTAAACACACTGGAGGAGTTTTCGGATCTCGGTGATGGTTTTAAGGTGGCCATGCGTGACCTGGATATTCGTGGGGCGGGAAACCTGCTGGGAGCGGAGCAAAGTGGCTTCATCAGTGATTTGGGTTTTGATGCTTATCATAAAATTCTGGACGAGGCCATACAGGAATTGAAAGAAACGGAATTTAAGGAGTTGTTTGCCAAGGAACTGGAAGAAAATACCCAGGTTTTGGTCCAGGATTGCACGGTTGAAACAGATTTGGAGATTTTGATACCGGAAGATTATGTTACCAATATTTCCGAACGGCTGAATTTATATGCAAAGCTGGACAATATTGAGCATGAAACGGCATTGCAAAAGTTTGTGACAGGCATGATTGACCGGTTCGGACCTTTGCCTGATTCCGTACAATATCTCACAGAAACCGTGCGGCTTAGGTGGTTGGCCCAAAACCTGGGCTTTGAAAAGCTGATGCTGAAAAATGAGAATCTGAAAGGTTATCTGGTTCCTTCGGATAATGAGGCATATTATAAATCACCCATCTTCGGCAAGATACTGAGTTATGTACAAAAACTTCCTAAAAAATGCAGGTTGAGAGAGCATAAAAAACGCCTTATCCTTACCGTTCAGGAAATTTTGTCTGTGAAAGAAGGAATAGATGTCTTAAGTGCTATTAACGCGTTGGATTGATGCAAAGTGTATCATTCTATAAACAAAAGTGCGAGTGCCTTTTCAGTTTCACCCGCTTCCAACAGGTCCTTTGCCATGGAATGCAGGCCATCCTGTCTGAGTCTGGAATCGCGCTGACCCAAAATATGTTGAACCTCCGGCAGGGACCTGACCTTTTCGATTTCATCTTTGCCGGGAATTTTTGGGATGTTGCCCAACCTTCCTAACAGATTACCCGTCAAAATTCTGCTGTTTTGCACCGACACCGGTAGTTGATCCACGCCTATGCCTTTGCTCATTTGAGGTTTGGGGATTTCAAAAAGGGCCTGTCCACTGGCCCTGCAATACCAGTTGCCACCCATTCTGCCTATCAAATCCAGTTTGGTGGTATCTAGCCGTCCGTTGCCGGAAAGATATTCCTGTTGAATGTGTATCAATACTACCCTTGAAATAATCAAATTTCCGGCACCACCCTGGTCACCCAACTCAATGACCTGGTCGACCACACATTCAAAACTAACCGGTGCTTCCCCTACCCTTGGAGGTTTCACTTTTTCTGAAGCAACTTCGGTAAAGCCTGCCTTTTGGAATTCATTGACACCACGGTCATACTCAGTGCTGGCCAATGAGGTTTGTTCAACCATGGTATAATTAACAATGTTAATGACAGTTTCGGATACTGCTTTGATGTTTTCGTAGGTATGCTTTGTAGTGTTGTCACGGCCCCTTCTTGCCGGCGAAAATATCATGATGGGTGGATTGGCGCTAAAGACGTTAAAAAAACTAAAGGGGCTTAAATTTATGTTTCCATCCGGATCTACGGTGCTGGCAAATGCGACAGGCCTTGGAGCCACGGCGGCCAGCAGGTATCCGTGCAATTGTGCTGTGGTGATTTCATTTGGATCAATCGTGACAACTTTATCCATAGATTTACCTGACGGGTTTTATCTTGTTACTTACTTTACCAAATCCAACGCGAATACCATTCTTTTCCCCATAGCCGCGCAGGGTAACAGTGTCATTGTCATTGACAAAAATACGCGTGCTCCCGTCATTCAGAGTCAGCGGCCTGGTACCTGCCCAGGCCAGCTCCAACATAGAACCAAAAGAGGTGGCTTCGTTGCCACTGATGGTGCCGGAAGCCATAATATCGCCTACCTTCACGTCACATCCGTTACAGGTGTGGTGGGCAAGCTGCTGACACATGTTCCAATACATATATTTAAAATTGGAACGGCTGATAATTGTCTCCTTACCCCCTTGCGGCCTGATAGCGACCTCCAGATGCAGGTTATAGTTTTTAGGTCCTTTAAAACGAAGATACGGAAGTACCTTCGGCGTTTGTTTAGGCCCATATACCTTAAATTCCTCCAAGGCCTCCAGGGTAACCACCCAGGGAGAGACAGCCGAGGCAAAGTTTTTACCGAGAAAAGGACCCAGCGGTATGTACTCCCATTTTTGTATGTCCCTCGCCGACCAGTCATTGAACAATACCAACCCAAAAATATAGTCCTCAGCCCTATCTGTGGTAACAGGGGTACCCAACTGGCTGTTTTTACCGATGATAAATCCCATTTCCAGTTCAAAGTCCAGCCTTTCTGTGGCTTTAAACTGAGGATCGTCGGCTCCTTTGGGTAAAACCTGTCCTTTGGGCCGGTAGATCGGGGTCCCGTCGATGACGATACTGGAAGCCCTCCCATGATAACCGACAGGAATATGGCGCCAGTTGGGCAATAAGGCATTTTTCGGGTCCCTGAACATTTTACCGACGTTCGTAGCGTGTTCTATGCTCGAATAAAAATCCGTGTAATCTCCCACGCTTACCGGCATATGCATTTTGCCCTTTTGCCGGGGAATGAAGACCCTGGGTTTTTCTATCAGGGGGGACTTTTTATCAGACAAAAGTTTTTGAATTCTTTTCCTCACCCTTTTGGTCGCAGGTTTTCCCAGCGCAATGAAATCATTCAGCACTGGCCGGCTGAAAACATTTTTATCCATATTCAAATCATCAAAATGCCCAAGCTTTGCTACTGCTGCCAGATCCAGGATTTGATCGCCAATGGCTGTCCCTACCCTGGGAGTGGTGCTGTTATTTGAAAAAATGCCAAAGGGAATATTGTAAATGCTAAAATCCGAATCACCGGACACATCTACCCAGGAAGTTAATTTAGCCATATGCTGATGGTGGTTTTAACTGTCAATTTTCTAACCAGGATTGGAAATATTTTCCATCATCCAATTTTAAAGCATTTTCAGTAATTTTTAAAGGTTTAAAAGTGTCGATCATCACTGCCAGCTCTTGTGTTTCTTTTTGGCCGATACTTCTTTCATATGTTCCCGGGTGGGGGCCATGGGGAATACCGCCCGGATGCAAGGTGATATGGCCTTTTTCAATGTTATTCCGGCTCATAAAATCCCCGTCTACATAGTACAAAACCTCATCTGAGTCAATATTGGAATGATTATAGGGAGCCGGGATGGATTGGGGATGATAATCATATAACCTGGGACAGAAGGAACATACCACAAACGTACTGGTTTCAAAGGTCTGGTGTACCGGTGGCGGCTGATGGATCCGGCCTGTGATCGGTTCGAAATTATGAATGGAAAACCCATAGGGATAATTATAGCCATCCCATCCTACCACGTCGAAGGGATGACTCGCATAAACTATCTCATGCAACATGCCTTCTTTTTTTACTTTAATTATGAATTCACCGGTTTCATCATAGGTCTCGAGCTCCTCAGGTAATTTGTAATCCCTCTCACAAAATGGTGCATGTTCCAATAGCTGCCCGAACCAGTTCCGGTACTTTTTAGGTGTATAAATAGGGTGGTGCGATTCGGCATACAGCAGCCGGTTATCTTCTGTATCAAAATCGATCTGGTAAATCGTTCCCCTTGGAATAACAAGGTAGTCACCATATTCAAAAGAAATATTGCCCAGTAAAGTCCGCAATTTTCCCGAGCCCTGGTGAATAAAGAGCAGCTCATCGGCATCAGCATTTTTGTAGAAATAGCTTTTTAACGATTTTCCCGGTGCTGCCAGTCCAATCAGCACATCGTTATTGACCAGCACCAGTTCACGGCTTTCCAAAAAATCATCTTTAGGCTTCACTTCCATACCTTTGAGTAACCTGGCCGACATATTTTTTTGCACGGCAATTTTTGGGTTGACATCGACCGTATTGATTACCCCTTTGACCATTGTTGGCCTGTGCGTATGGTACATCAAAGAAGACATACCATCAAAGCCAATCGTACCGAAAAGTTGTTCGTAATATAAATTTCCATTGGGCTTTTTGAAAATGGTGTGCCTTTTTGGAGGAATTTTTCCGAGCTTGTGATATATGGGCATTGGACTATTCTTTAATTGTGTAATTGCTTAACATCAAAGGGTACCCCTTAATTCCTGTTCGCGTTCTATGGCTTCAAACAAAGCCTTAAAATTACCCTTACCAAAAGATTTTGCACCTTTTCTCTGAATTATTTCAAAAAACAAAGTCGGTCTCGATCCCACCGGCCGGGTAAATATCTGTAGCAGATACCCTTCGTCGTCGCGGTCCACGAGTATTCCCAGCTTTTTCAATGGCGCCAGGTCTTCGTCTATGGTTCCTACCCTGTCGAGGAGGGTATCGTAATAGGTTCCCGGTACCCTTAGAAACTCAACCCCTCTTGATTGCAAGGCTGTCACCGTCTCAATAATGTTGTCGGTAGCCACAGCAATATGCTGCACACCGGCACCATCATAAAAATCGAGGTACTCTTCCACCTGGGATTTCTTTTTACCCTCAGCCGGTTCATTAATCGGAAACTTGATTCTGCCGTTGCCGTTACTCATTACCTTACTCATTAAGGCGGTGTAATCAGTGGAAATGTCTTTGTCATCAAAGGAAATAATTTGTTTGAACCCCATAACATTGGCATAAAAATCCACCCAGGTATTCATTTCGTTCCAACCTACATTACCCACCATATGGTCTACATATTTCAAACCTACCGGTTCAGGGTTATAAGTAGTTTCCCATCGTTTAAATCCCGGAAGGAAAACGCCCCGATAATTCTTTCTTTCCACAAATACATGTACTGTGTCACCATAAGTATGAATTCCGGACATGACCGCCTCCCCATTTTCATCCTGAAGGGTAAAAGGTTCGAGATAGGACCTGGCCCCTCTTTTAACCGTCTCTTGATAAGACCTGGTGGCATCATCGACCCAGAGTGCCACCACCTTTACACCGTCACCGTGTCTTTCTACGTGTTTTCCGATTTCACTTTCTTTATGTAGTGGCGAAGTAAACATCAGGCGGATTTTGTCCTGACTTACCACATAACTTTCCCGGTCTTTTAAACCGGTTTCCAAACCTGCAAAAGCGTAAGACTGGAAGCCAAAGGCTGTTTTATAGAAATGGGCAGCCTGTTTGGCATTGCTTACATATAACTCGATATAATCGGTACCGTTGATCGGCAAAAAATCCGATTCTTCCGGTTGACCTGTACGTTGAGGACCAGCCGGATTGGCAGTTTTTAAGGTCATATTTATGTTGTTTAAAATGTGTTGTTCCGTTATGCAATAATACTCAAAATCGATCTAATATTGGAATTAAAATTGGTTTAACAGTTTTTTGTAGAAAAATATTCTGCCAGAAGCCATATTTTAGAAATATTTTCCCTTATTTTGTTTCAGTAATGGCCGGATTGGAATAATTTTCTATGATAAAATTGGATGCTGTCGATTTAAAAATTCTTGACCTTTTGCAAAGGGATGCCAGGAGCACCATTAAGGAGATTGCGGGTAAGCTTAATCTTTCAACCACACCGGTTTTTGAACGGATAAAAAGGTTGGAAAAAATCGGCGTAATCGACCGCTATGTAGCTATTCTTAATCCCACGCTTTTGGGAAAAAAACTGACAGCGTTCATTCATATCTCCATCAAAGATCACACCAGGGCCTCGGTAGAGGCTTTTGTAGAAAGGGTGGTGAGCTTTGAAGAAGTAATAGAGTGCCATCATGTGTCGGGCGATTCTGATTTCCTGATTCAGGTGCTGCTGGAAGACATTGAAAAATACAATCAGTTTGTATTGGAAAAACTTTCTGTTGTGCCCAACATCAGTAATCTGGAATCGCGATTTTCACTGTCTGTGAGGAAAAAGACCCATCACGTCTACATTGAGTTTTAAAGGTCAGCATCTGTAAACAGGGGGTACCTGATTCTAAAGGCTTTCCAATAAGTATTTTATGCTGTTGCACAACTTGAGCATTTAGCTGTATTTTCATTTTATTGGGCAAAGAGTTTTGGACAAAACGTTGCAACAGTCACTTCTGCCTGTAGCTATTCATTGTGTTAGCACGAGCGAAATCCCACGTTAGCAGGGTTTTCTTGCCTCCTGATGTTAGCGATGCATCAGGGAAGAAATCCAGGTAAAAGCGACGGATGAAATTAATAAACCGAGCCATAAACCGGAAACTATCTCAGCGTTCATTATCGAAGCCAGAATGATCCCCACTCCCAATCCGGTAAACAAAACTGCAAATCCGCCCAGTACGACTTTTTTGGATATTTTGCTTACCATATCGAGCTGATAAACCGGAATAATGGATAAAAACGAACCAAATGCCAATCCAAAAAATCCATCGTCAATGGTAAGTCCAAGAATAATGCTCAAAAGCGTCACAGTTATCATCCCAATGTTAATTTCCGTTAGGATGCGATTTTTTTTGGTCATCAGGTATTTACCATATTGATCAAAGTAGAGCATGACATCGCTCACCGGACCGGTAAACCATGTCCAGAAAACAAAAACCAAATAGAAGGGCAGCAGCACCGGGATTAATTTAACCACCACAATAAGTCCGATGAGGAAGAACCATTTGTTTCTGGACCCCAGCTTTTCCATCCAGAATGAGAACATTAATAACTTGCGATAAAGCCAGTTGGTTGCTTTGATTGCTTCCAGCATACCGGCTCTGGCAAATTCAAAGTTTGGATCATCCTGCAAAGCGACGGCAAAATGCTCCTTGGCTTTTTTGACATTGCCTTGTTGTAAGAAATGATAACCCGTATTGGCTTGTGTCAATGCGTTTTCCGGGTCATCGGTAAGCATGCTTTCCAGTCTTTCATAAGCCTGATTAGCTTGTCCGAGTTTTGTTTGCGCCATAGAAAGCATGTTGTTGGAAAGCAAATCTTCAGGATCCGTTTCCAGGCCTTTGTTCGCAAATTTTTCGGCCTCCTTAAACTGCTTTTTCATGATCAGAATTTCAGCCTTTGCCCCGTAGTAAGTAGCGGATTCCGGATTATAGTTAATGGCATCGTCAATGGCTTTGAGTGCCTCATTATGATAGCCCAGTTGAAGCCATATCTGGGATTTAAGCAGATACAGGTAATCGTCTTCAGGGTCTAGTCCCAGGGCTTTGTCTATGGCAGATTTTGCCTTTTTGTGTTCTTGTTTTTTCAGATAAATCTCAGCTTGCAACCCAAACAGGGTCCCGGAATCAGGATAAGTAGTTAAAGCTTCCGTAATTTGCTGCTGTGCCAAATCCAGTTTATTCCTTTCTATGAGCAACTGGATTTTGGATAGATGTTCGAAAATCATTAAAACTACAATTTTAGATATTTTTTTATGTCGTCATAAATACCAGAGACATTAGAGTAAAGGGCATAATTTCTGGCTGTATTAAACCATTCCTTGGTACTTGGCCTTACCTTTTTGCAGGTGCCAAGGAGATCTTTTGTGGTAATGGTTTCAACTTTTCCGGTTTTCATGGATACTCGTAACTTATCTTCTACAACAAGATCGATCAGCATTTTGATGTCGGCTCCACTGAAATCGTTGGTTTTTACCGCAATTTTTTTGTAATCAATTTCTTTGATGGGCTTGTCGGCTAGCTGAAGTTTCAATATTTGCTCCCTGGCTTCTTCATCTGGCGGAGGAACAAAAATAATACGATCGAACCTGCCAGGTCGCAAAAAGGCGCTATCCATATGCCAGGGTGAGTTGGTGGCACCAAGGATTAGCAGACCTTCATTCTGTGAGTCAATGCCGTCCATTTCTTTCAAAAGCTGATTGATCACATTGCGACCTGCTGACTGCTTCAGATCGTTTCTTTTGCTTCCCAATGCATCGATCTCATCAAAAAAAAGAACACAGGGATTGTTCTTACGCGCTACCTCAAATTTTTCATGCAGGTTTTTTTCACTTCCGCCTAACCACATGTCCATAATCTCCTCAATGCCAATTGAAAGAAATTTTGAATCGATCTCTCCCGCCGTAGCCCTGGATAAATAAGTCTTGCCACAGCCGGGGGGGCCGTACATAAGAATACCTCCACCAGCCTTTTTGCCAAATGCCTTAAAAAGGTCAGGGTTGACCAAAGGCTGGATGATTTTGATCCTGATTTCCTCTTTGACATTTTCCATCCCCCCGACTTTGGAAAAATCAATGTCAGGTTTTTCTAAAAATGGATTGTAGGCTGTTTCCTCCTGTACAGGCTTTGTGGATATTTTCAATTGGGATTCAATTTGATCATCACGCCAGTCAGGAAATTTTAACTGATAGCTTTGGTACTGTGTAATGGCTTCATCTATCTGGCCGTCATTGATCAGTAGCTGCAAATAGGTAGGAAGCAAATCCCTGTCTATATCTTCGGCCAGCAATTCTTCACAAATAATAATGCCAGGACTGTTATTACCCAGTTTTAAATAACATTGGGCGAGTAAGGCTTTAGACTCTTTGTTAGGCTCCTGCTGCAAAACAACATTGAGATGCTCCTTGGCTTTGTCAAAATCACCCAAACTAAAATACCCCTGTGCGACCTGCTTTCTTAAAAGCAAATTGTCAGGAGAAGCTTCCAGGGCTAATTCTAAGGCTTCAATAGTAGTTCGGTCCACTTATTTAATGTTGATAGATTAAAAAAATTTGTCACCTAATGGCTGATTAAAGTAAAAAATTAAAAATAATCAATTATCTGCAAAGGCAACAGCAACAATTGAAATCAATCTTACGGTTGCATTAGATGCATCAAAAATCATATGGATTTACCATAGGTATAAAAGATATAAAGGGTGCAAAAGGTTGACAGCCACCAGTCACAAATCACTTTTTCCCTGGCGGAATACCAGAAACCCTTACCCTCACATCGGCCGCTACGCACAAAGGCTGATGGCTGTAAAAGTCTTTTAACAATAAAATAAATTGTAACCAGGATGGCGGCAAAAAATACAAGTCGTATCATATCAAAGCTACTGTTAAAAAATTAACAAAAGGCTAGAAAGCTATCCCCAGCGATACTTGTATCACCTGATTGTTTAGGGAGAATCCATCTATTGTATCATCAACTATATCTGTGATTCCCAGGTTGTATCTTACATCGATGCTTACGTTATCACTTGTTTCATAACCCAGTCCGAAACCCACCCCAAAATCGGTGGATGTTAATGTATCTTTTACATCTTCTTCGTCGCCTCTGAATTCTTCCTTGGCAGATAGCAATATGCCAAGTTGTGGTCCGGCATGCAGGTTAAAATTTTTAGTGAGCCTGAATTTAACCATAACAGGAATGTTGAGATAGTCATACTTTTGTTCATCACTCCCAAAATCAGCTTGTGCACCTTGCTGTGAGTAGAGTATTTCGGGTTGCACCCTGAAGTTTGTCAGAACAGGGATGGAAACAAACCCACCTGCATGAATACCCAATCGGAAATCTGTATCACCTGAATCACCACCCAGATCGGCGAGGTTTAAACCACCCTTAACACCGAATTTGATTTCCTGGGCCTTTGTACCTGAAAGTGTTGCGGCTAAAATGAATGAGATTAAAAAGTACCTTGTGACCACCATGATCATTTTATTTGCAAATTACTATCTAAAAAATGTTAGTATGAATATTAAAAACGGAATTTACGAATAAAACCCAACAAAACCATTCACGCATTCATTTTAATAAGCTAGCTGCCCGTGATCAATGCCCTGGCTTTTTCAATCTCCTTGTCTTTGCGATTCAGTATTTCATCGATAGAGTAATGAATCGAATAATGGGGTAACACCCCCCGGTTGGAAGTGTTTTGCCTGCTTTGATGACCATATTTTATCCAGTACCTGGGAATCTGAATTTCTATCAGCGTATTGGGGAGATTCACATAGGCGGCCGAACCTGTAGCAAATCCTTCATAACGGCTGCCTGATTCCTCACCGATGATGGTAGCATCTGCAAATTCCTTGGCAAAACGGGCTATAACGGAACCATTAGAAAAACTGCCTCCATTGATCAGTA
This sequence comes from Agaribacillus sp. DX54, assembly GCF_056858335.1. Classification (NCBI taxonomy): domain Bacteria; kingdom Pseudomonadati; phylum Bacteroidota; class Cytophagia; order Cytophagales; family Splendidivirgaceae; genus Agaribacillus; species Agaribacillus sp. DX54. The sequence goes on along the minus strand of NZ_JBXEQE010000016.1, from coordinate 37,374 downwards.
CATACAGTTTTCCTTTAAAAGCATAAGGCTTAGGCTTTGGTATCGGATATTTCTTCATCTGCCCAAAATAAGAAACGGTTTGGTATAACATGCCTTCTTCTTTCCCTTTTAAAAGATAAGGCACAAGCTGCCTGACAAACTCCCTGCTGCCCCCTCCGTTATCCCTCAAATCTAAGATGAGGTTTTTAATGTTTTTATCAGCAAGTTTCCGGAATATGGATTTATAAAATTCCCCGGGATCAATTCGGTATTTCTCTATCAACTGATGGTTAAAGCTTTTTAGTTTTAAAACCGCCAGAGCCTGTTCCAGCTTCAACTCGTAAAATTCGTTGATGTCTTTTTTCGGTTCATATTCATCATCAATTCCCTCTTCCGGCCGGTTGGTCATAGCCATGTGATTAGTAGCGGAAATGTTGACAGTGAACGGTGATGATGAGCCAGTCGGTAAGACTTTGAGTTTAAAATTAGCGGGCTGATCGATGTACCAATAATATAAGACCGGAAAATTAGTGTTTAACTTGTAATATTTGGCAGTAAGGATATCGCCATCGGCAGGAATAAACGGTAGTAACCTTTCTATGATCCGGCCCATTTTTTCACCGTTGATCTCCAGTACTTCCCAACCTTTCTGCAGGGTGGAATCTGCCCGGTGGCTCCCTGAAATGTAGGCGCGGTTGTCAAGAAAGGTTAAGCCCAGAGGCAAATATTGAAAAGTTCCGTCGAAAAATCCACTGTAGATTTTGCTCACTTTATTATGAACACTGCCAATTACAAAATGCCCCTCTTTTGCACCGGCAGTCAAAAGAGAAACTGCTTTGAAAAACTCGAGTCGTGTTAACGGTTCATCGATCGATTGATATATTTCGTCAAACAACCGATCGAATTCAGCTTTGTGGTTGTATTGATACAGGGCAGGATTAAACTTTTCGATAGACATTTTCAGAAATGCCAGATCCTCTCTCAGTTCACGCACTGAAAACTGTTCAATTTGCCCGGCGGCAAAAAATGGCGTTCCCAGTATTATGACAGCTAAAATTATTCTCATATCGGCTCATGTAAATATATGATCATAGTACCACAATTTAAAGAATTTATCAGGTATTTGGGGCCGGTTATTTGGTGATTGGTCTTCTTATACGTTTCTAGTCATACTATGACTCTGGAGTTTGGCCCTTTAATCTATAGTCATACTATGACTCAAAGTCATAGTATGACTGACTTCTGGAGTTTGGCTTTTTTATATTATAGATTCAAAATTGTATTTCCTGTTTAGCAAATCCAGATCTTTACATTCTACATCACTACTATATAGTTTATCTAAATAGTGTTTGTATGTATCATGTAGTGATGATTTTTTGGTTCTCTAAAAGGATATACTTGATTAAAACATAAACGATAACGTCCGTAATATGGACTCCTTTTAATTTATGGCTAAACCATCGCTTTTCCAACAAATAAAAACCTTTAAAGAACACTAACGCAACGGTATTAAAACCCCTCCCTGAAAGCGTGGTATTAATCGGGCGTATTAGCTGCGGACAAGCACAAATTACTTTTTTATCCTGACATACAGGAATACGACCGTAAAACCGGCGATCATACCACCAAAAAGCACCAGTGCAAGTTGTTTAAACCCAAAAGGTGGTTTAAGTAATTGTTTAATCCTGTCTGCAAAACCTTTGGGCCCGGGTCTTTCGAGCAAATAATCTGCAATAAGGTTCGCCTCATCTGCCGTTAAACCGAGGTTTGGCATTTGAATGTGATAGGTTTTATCAAACTCAGGCTCCTGCAGATAGCTCACCAACCAGATTTTGACTCTTTCCAAACTGTCCTGGGTCATGAGCAGATCATTTCGGGCTGCCTTAAAGGCCACATGTTTTTCTTTGGTAGATTCGTCGACTTTTTTCAAAGAGGTCATATATCCTTCTGAAAAAACCCTCGATGATATTTTTCGAATGAATGAATTTCCTCTTACAATAGGAGGAGCTGCACCACCGCCGTAGTCAAAAGTTCCGTCTATGGAATGGCATCCTACACATCCTTTTTCTATAAACATTTGGATGGGTTTATCATTTTGTACCAAGGTAAAGGGATGATGATCAGCGTCACCATAAGTAATTTTCAGGATTTTGGTTTCCCCGTTCTGATCAGGGAAAATGGGTGAAAAATAGAGCCCATCCGGTCCCATGGCCAATCCTGTAACCATTTGCCAGGATTTCCCTTTGTATTTCAGAAAATGCTTGGGTACTTCTACAATCTTATCTTCCTGCATGCTGTACTTGATCATAAAGATACCTGGCATCTTTTTAAATTCCACCGCTCCCGATAAGGCAACAAAAAACGATTCATTGTACTCTTTAGGAAAAACGGCGGTATTTCCGGCGTAAAAATCCATCTGTACAGGCCCCAATGCCGGTGTCCATATATATTTTGCATTCATGGCGATACTATTGTCACTACCGTTCCATTGATAGTTTTCCCCTTTGATGATTTCTATGAACCGGTCTATATTCATTCCGTTGTCTGCAGCAAACAGCCGCTCACCTACAAACTTTATCCCAAATGAGTTTCTCAACCCATAACACCACACATAGTTTTCGGCGACCTTCGTACTGTCATTTTTGTAAAAGGGATTCCCGGGAACAGGTTTTCCATCTAAAGTCATGCGCAGGATTTTACCATATAACTGATCTACCTGTAGTGTTTTAAAAGGCTGCCAGGCCTCGCCGATACTGACGTATAGATACCCATCTTTGACCACACAGGGGCCTATGTGATGGGCCAGCCCACTTTCAAAGTCACTGAATAACTCAGTAAAAGCTTTTTTGTTGCCCGGTAAAATGGCGAAAGTTCCAGGTTTTGTTTCAAAACGTACGATATTGTTACGCATGATGTCGTTTTTATCTCTGTATAAGGAAGTTACGAAAACATAACCGTTAACAGGATCCAGTCCTATGCCTGCACAGCCGCCCTGTCCTAAACCGGAAGGCAGTTCTTCCTTCGGCGTAAAATTGAAATCGTCATCTGCCAAATCTGCAAACGTGTAAACCGAGCGATCATTAGTGACCACCTTGACCTTGCCTCTTAATTCCGTTACATAATACAATGGGTCTTTGGGATCGGGTCCCGGCTCAGGCACAAATGCAATGGCGGTCGGGAGATTAAACCCTTTGGCGTCTGTGCTGATTTTAAAACCATCTTCAATAAGCCAGTCCTGCTTCCAGTCGTAACCGCTGTTGGTTACGATGTCGTCCTGAAAAGCGAATGAGGTAAAGACCAAAAGTAGATTTAAGACAAAGAAAGGCGCGGCTATATTGTATAACCTCTTGGAGTTTGGGTGCATTTTGAATTTTGATTATGGAAACTTTGTTAATTTTACCAATTGTAAAATCAATATCTAATCCTGAAACATAGTTATGTTTACCACTGCCTGATTCCGTATTGTTTACAGTTGTTTAAGAAGCTCCAAAAATAATAAAATAATCGAGAATCTTGTACCATGAACAAATAAATTTGAGATATATGATTTCATCGCTTTCCGCTATTTCAGGCGGCATGACAGGGTACTCAAAAGCAACACCTGAAATTCCGCCGGAGAATCATGTTAAATTTGGATACGGGCACTAAATTATAGCAGACCGGAGAATAATGTTTATATTCGCTTATTAAATATTTGTTAAAAAAACAAGCAAATTTCCCCTGCATCTTTTCATTCTCATGGCTGGTGTTTATTTTAGGCCCTTCACTTGAAACATGCAAATAAATGAAGAGGGCACTACAAGAAGTTAAAAGCAAACTGGGGAAACCCTACGAAGATCTCGAATATCTATTGTTAGCATTAAGGGATGTGCTGATGGAGAATGGGGAGGAAGATATAGCTCAGCGGATACCATGGATTAACGAGCTGCCTGATCTGGATGATCAAACGTTGTCGGAAAAGGATCTTCAGTTATATTCTATCGTTTTCCATCTTGTAAACATGGTGGAAATAAATGGCGCGGTTCAGGCAAGGCGAAGGATAGAAAATGAAAATATGGCCGGCATTAGTGGATTATGGGCTAAGAACCTCCAACGGCTCAAAGATAAGGGGATATCAGCGGAAACAATTGCCGAAAACATGCCTGCCATCAGGGTAGAGCCGGTGCTTACTGCGCACCCTACCGAGGCAAAGAGAACTACCGTACTGGAACATCATCGTGAGCTGTACCTGTTGCTTGTTATGAGAGAAAATGTTATGTATACCGTAAATGAGCAACAAAACATTCGTCATAATGTCAAACAATCCCTTTATCGGTTATGGAAAACAGGCGAAATATTTATCGAGAAACCGGATGTGCCTTCGGAGGTGAGAAATATTTTACACTATTTAGTGAACGTTTTTCCTGAGATTATTCCCGTGCTGGACCGAAGGCTGTTGCAGTCATGGAAATTTGTCGGTTTTGACGTAGAAATTCTTCAAAAGAAATATGCCTTTCCATCGATCAGTTTTGGAAATTGGGTAGGTGGCGACCGCGATGGACATCCATTGGTCACTTCCGATGTTACCTCTGAGACTTTGAGTCAACTTCGCCTTAACGCGCTGGTGGTGGTGAGGAGGAAGCTGTTTAGCCTCGTAAAGCATCTCAGTTTTGCCCTTGACCTGGAGGACGCACCCGTCCCAATGCAGGATCGGATAAAAGAAATCACCGAAGCATTGGGAAAAAGAGGTGCAGGTTCAGTAGGCAGAAACAAAGGTGAGGCATTTCGTCAATTTGTAAACCTGATGATGGACAAACTGCCACTTGATACCAAAAGAGGGCACGCCACGGAGATGAGAGATTTCGAGGGAGCTTATGTGTTGGCTGAAGAATTGATCGCAGACCTCAGACTCTTGCAGCAAAGCCTGCTGGCATACGGGGCAAAAATCATAGCCTATGATGAGGTGAATAATGCATTGCGTGTGGCAGAAACCTTTGGTTTTCACCTTGCCAGGCTGGATGTGCGCCAAAATAGTGCTTTTCATGACCAGGCCATTGCTCAGTTAATGGATGCTGCCGGCCTCGATGGTAAAACATGGTTTGCATGGAATGAGTCACAAAAACTTGATTTTATTAACCGGGAGTTGGAATCCAACCGGCCTTTTGCCAATACAAAGACCACACTGGAAACCAACGCGGCCGCGGTTGTCGATGCCTACAGAGTGGTGGAAAAGCATATTTCCAAATACGGCCACGACGGTATCGGTTCATTCATAGTAAGCATGACCCGGAGTGTTTCGGACCTCCTGCTTGTCTATCTGCTGGCGAGAGAGTCCGGCCTCACGATACAAACAGCCGAAGGCAGCGTATGTATGGTGCCTGTAGTACCGCTTTTAGAAACCATCGATGATCTGCAAAATGGTGTTGAAACAGTCCGTCAGTTCCTGGAGCATCCTTTTACGCAACGCAGTCTGAGATACATACAACAGATGCGTAAGCTGCCTTCACTTACGCAACAGGTAATGGTAGGATATAGTGACAGCAATAAAGACGGAGGAATTATGGCCAGTCAATGGCATTTATATAAGGCCCAGTCCCGCCTAAGTGCATTGGGTCGTGAGCTAGGTGTAAAAATACGGTTCTTTCATGGAAAAGGTGGTTCTATCAGTCGCGGGGCGGGCCCGACGCATTACTTCATAGGTGCTTTGCCTGGCAGTGCGTTGAACGGGGATATACGGCTTACTGAGCAGGGTGAAACCATAGCCCAGAAGTATGCTAACATTGTTAATGCAGCATACAATCTGGAACTGCTGGTATCGAGCACGGTCTCCAGGACTTTGGTTGACCAGATCGAATCGAGGCAGGATCATCCCTTGGCAGATATTTTGGAAAGACTGGCGGTGTCAAGTAAAAAGTACTACGAAGAGCTCATGCAAACAGATGGTTTCATAGAGTTTTACCGGCAGGCTACACCCATAGATGCCATAGAGTCCAGTAGGATAGGTTCCCGCCCCTCACGCAGGTCAGGTGCAAAAACACTGCAGGATCTCCGGGCCATTCCATGGGTTTTTTCATGGGGGCAGGCAAGGTTCAACATGACCAGTTGGTATGGGTTGGGTTCGGCATTGAGAGATTTAAAGGAGGACAATGAGGAGGATTATCTCGCCTTTAAAAAATCAACCCAGGAAGACCCTTTTGTCCGCTATGTGTTGACCAATGTCGACACAAGCCTGGCAGCCGCTGATGAAAATATACTGGCCTCATACGCAGCTTTGGTCGAGGACCAATCTATAAGGGAAAAGTTCCTGAATCTGTTTTTGGATGAGTTGAAAAGGACACGAGAGATTTTACAGGATCTATTGGAAAGACCGATTGAGGAAAGAAGAAAACAACATTACTATTCCAATGAGCTCAGGACGAGTTTGCTGAATGTTTTACATAAGCGACAGATCACTTTGCTGAAAGAATGGCGCGAAACAAAAAATGGAGGTGACAATAACGAATCTGAAAGAAAGCTTTTGCATCTTTTGATGTCAATCAATGCCATTTCAGGAGCTTTAAGAAATACAGGTTGAGGTCAGTTTGCTCAAGGGCTGATCTTCCTCTTTCTCAACCAATTTGTTAACTCCTCTTCGGTGTACATGTCGGCTTCCGGCTTTTCGTCACGCAGGGATTGAATCATTTTGGGATTTGCGCCTTTAGGTCGTTCGGTGAAGGCATTTTGGAGAAACATAATGATATCTGAAATATCTTCATCGGATATTTGCTCATTGTAAATGAAACCGGGCATTTTAGCATTAAAATTATAAGCCTTGCCATTGACATGGATGGGGCCTTTTAATCCATGCAGGATTACCAGCCCTAACCTTTCTACGGGCCCTTTTACATATTCCGAATTATCGAGGGGAGGGGCGAGGTTTTCAATGCCGGCGCCATCCTGTCCATGGCAGGAGCCACACATTTTTCTGTACAATTTTAACCCTCTGGACCGGTGGTCTTCAATGGTCAGATCGTTGGTAAAAATCGGATTAACCCATTCTTTTTGTTGGTTGGCGGCCACCAGGTTTATCATGCCACCAAGAACGGAATCTTTCTCTTGATTCGCTTTTGCGACAAAACTTACAAAACCGGATTCCATTTGGCTGAGTCCGGCAACAATGGCCTCTTGCATCACAGGCTCTTTTTCATACCGCTTTGACAGGGTCGATAAGTGTGGAAAAAAGGTTGCTTCGGATAGCAGGGACCAGCGGCCCATGGTTGGAGCAAGATAGAGGTCGATGGTAGCATCTTTCTTTGCAATCAGCAGTTCGGTAAGGGATTCCATTTCCTGCAGGTTTTGCGGATCGATAAAATTGTTTATGAGGTACAGACAATGGGCAGTGACCCCGGGCTTACTGTCCGATGCAATGCTTTTTAAATCGTTAAATGTAAGGGCGTTCAAACCTTCAAGGGCCCATAGGGCATGTAGTTGCGTGCGGGGATCTCCGGTATTGCCAGCTAGGGTAATGAGTTCGGGAATTTTGTCAGATTGCTTTCGATAGATGATTTTGTGCTGTGCCCTGTCGCGAATCCAGCCGTTATCATGAGAAAGCAGGGATGTAACGCGATCTTTCAGCCATGTGACATCCGCTTTGGCCGCTTTGTCTTCCGATTTTCTGACTCTTAAAATTCTTCCCATACCCATGATGGTATCCAGTTGCTGTTCCTGAATAAGGTTTTTGAGGTAGCTGGTCATGTAGGCTTTATGCTGTATGATGCCACGATGCATGTCCACAATGTAAAGATTACCATCGGGGCCATTATTTAAATTAACCGGCCTGAACCCTATACTGGTAGATGCCAGAAACTCAACAGCTTTTTTTTCAGGTGCTGCGGTAATCCTGAAGGGGTCACGATTAAGCTTCAGGTGTTTTATAAGATTTCCTTCGGGAATACAAACAAAAGCGTGGTCTTCAAAATCTGGTCCAAACCGGTGCCCCCGGTATACCACGGGCCCACAGGCAGAGGTGGCATCCACCAGGATGCTGTCCTCATTCAGTACACCGGCCATGTAGCCACGATTTACGGCAGTAGCGTGTAATGGAAATACATTTTGACTGCGGGTGAGCAACTGGCTGACGCCGTATTTGGGTCTGTAACTTTGATTTTGAATAAAAATATTGGGCAACACCAAATCTCCCTGCAGCAGAACGGAATTGTGGTTATAAAGCAGCCGTCCAAAGTTGTCTTTGGTAATACCCCATTGGCCACGGTAGGTTGTGGGTTCTTTTCTCCATTGACCATTTTTTAATTGATACCTGAAGTGGGTGTTGGCATTATATATCCAGTTATCGATATTCATGAGCAGGCCGTTTGGCTGGTGTTCAACATTACCATCCGGCGCGTAGATGGAATCAACCAGTACCCGTTTTCCCGGCAGGTCATTTTCTATTTCAACAAACCACAGGTTCGGTGGTTCGGCGTATAATAATCCGCCATAAGCCAGGCTTAGCGCGCGGGGCAGGACAAGCTTCTCTAAAAAAACCTTACTATGATCCATTACCCCATCGGCATCCGGATCTTCCAGGATCAGAATTCTGCCATTGGGCTGATCCTCGTTCAAACCTTCGACATTTTGCATATATCCACGCATTTCTACCACCCAGATCCGTCCTTTTTCATCAAAATCCATGGCAACGGGCGCCTCAATGAGCGGTTCGGAGGCAACCACCTCCAGTTCAAAACCAGGTTCTATATGATAGGTATCCAGTGGAATTACGGGCTCATCAAAATTTGGTTTACAACCAATGATTAAAGCAGTTGGTATGAAAATAATGAAGACAGACCGGAATTTGCGAATTAATTTGCTATGAAGATGCAACATATTATAATAATGTAAAACTGCTAAAATTTGTTTAATTGGCGATGCACCGACTACACAAATTACTGTAATTGTAAAGATTGACAAAGTATTTTCTTTGCCAACTCCTAAATGATACGTTTTTGAAGTCATTTCACCCCACAAGCCTGCGTTTTTTTAGTTTACTATTTATAAATATCAAGTCATTTTTTCCCAAAATTCTGAGATTATTTGAACCTGGTGTTTACCTTTGAGAAAACAGAATCTGTTTCATGGTTCGGCGGTTTTTAGTCTTTTGAAGCGTTATCAAAATGACATGTCTCTACCTGGCAACGATTTATCGCTCAATACCGTAAATGAAAACAAGACCTTTGCCAATCCGGATTATCGCGGAGACAGGCATGGTAACATTGACAGGTTTCGTCCGTGTCAGTGAACTGGGAATCGATATTCAGGTACCGAATGGTAATCATAAGTTATGCGCAAGGATTAAGGCATTATGGCATGAATTTCGTAACCCGGGTCTTTATCAGTCAGCGACATACCGCAGGCCCAACTCAATTCATTTGCCGGTTAGGCAATGAAAGATAATTCAATTATTTAACCTTTTAAAACCAAACATTATGTCATTACAATTAGGAGATGCGGCACCAGATTTCACCGCTAGCACCACCAAGGGTGAATTAAACTTTTACGATTATTTGGGTGACAGTTGGGGTTTATTGTTTTCACACCCCGCTGATTTCACCCCGGTTTGTACGACGGAATTAGGAAGGACTTCAAATTTAATGCCTGAGTTTGAAAAACGGCATGTGAAAGTAATGGCTTTGAGTGTTGATCCGGTGGAACAGCACAAGGAATGGATCAAGGATATTAACGAAACTCAAAACACCGACGTTCAGTTTCCAATCATAGCGGATGAAAACCGCGAAGTGTCCATGTTGTATGGGATGATCCATCCCAACGCGGATGATTCCATGACAGTTCGATCGGTATTCATTATCGGCCCTGATAAAAAAATAAAACTTACTTTGACTTATCCTGCGGCCACAGGAAGAAACTTTGACGAAATTCTGAGGGTTATTGATTCTTTGCAATTAACAGCCTATCAAAGTGTAGCTACACCTGCTGACTGGAAAAATGGTGGGGATTGTGTCATCCTGCCTTCCATTACATCGGAAGAAGCTGCCACCAAATTCCCTAAAGGATTCAAGGAGGTTAAACCTTATTTAAGATTGACCCCTCAACCTAATTAAGTCATCTCTTGTAAAAGGAGTGTCATACGGTGATCCCTTTGACACTCCTTCTTCTAAAATCTTTCATCCGGCCTATTTGTCCGGATTACCGCCGGTTAATGTCACATATGTCCCTTCGTGCGGGTAAGATTGTTTTTCAGGGATAGTCTTCGCTTTCATTCATTAAGTGCTTTTCTTTTGGCGATCTGGGTGATCCAGGCTGCCGGATTATCCGGAATGTGGTTATTTTCCAATAATGTGAAGCAGTAATAAGTGTTTCCTGAACAATATCTTCGGCGAGGTCGATATGAATGGTACCAAAAATTCTGGTCAAAGTAGCCACCAGCTTGCCTGCCTCACTTCTGAAAAGGCGATCTACCAGTTGGGCCGTCGATGATTCATGTGATTTCAAAACGCGGATTAATGCATCAATGGTTGTACCGGTGGCCTCACTGCGATCATATACAATCCCGGATGAGGAGAAGACAAGGCAATATAAAATTAATACTATCTATCCATGGCTTTTCCGAAAATTCATGTAATTTAATTATCATGAAAAACATGGTTTACATCGATGAAGATTTTATCAACTTCAACACGGATTTTAGTGAATTAACCAACCTTTTAAACGAGGCATTTGCACAGTCTTCCATAGAAGTACCTTTACGGCAACACCACGAATTTGCCAACCCGCAAACCAAGGAGAAGTCCGTATTGCTACTGATGCCTGCCTGGCATTCTGGTGAAGATGCAGGGGTTAAGCTGGTGACGGTAAATCCTAGCAACAACCAAAAAAATTTGCCATCAATACAAGGGGTTTACGTTTATTTTGATGCTCAAACCGGTGAAGTAAAGGCAGTTATATCCGCTGCCGCCCTGACAGCAAAACGGACAGCAGCAGCATCTGCACTGGCCTCCGGCTATTTGTCAAAACCAGATGCCACCTCATTATTAATGATCGGCACCGGGGCTTTATCCTCCAATCTTATCAGGGCACATGCTGCGGTACGTCCCATTGACAAGGTTTTTGTGTGGGGTAGAAATTTGGATAAGGCCCGGGATATTTGCAATCAGTTTTCCAATGCGCCCTATTCTGTCAAAGCTGTCGCCACCATAGAGGAAAAAATTGGCCGGGCGGACATTATCTCCTGTGCTACCCTTTCAAATTTGCCCCTTGTTTGTGGACAATATCTAAGGTCGGGGCAACATCTTGATTTGGTGGGATCGTATAAAAAGGACATGAGAGAAGCCGACAGCGCAGCCATCAACCGCTCGTCGTTATTCGTCGACAGTTACCAGGGAGCACTGAAAGAGGCCGGGGACCTGATTATCCCACTGGAAGAAGGCCTGATCGACAAGGACGATATACGGGCCGATTTATTCGATCTCTGCGGTAATAAAAAACAGGGAAGGGTTAATGAAAACGAAATTACACTTTTTAAGTCAGTAGGAAACGCCCTGGAAGACCTCGTAGCCGCCGGTTATTATTTCCGGAAATTTAACAAGCCAACCCAATAACCACCTCATAAAAAAACCACCATACTATACCCTGACCCCTCTCCCCTGACCCCTGGCCTGGCCCCTCATTCTATAATTATATTCAGTGTTTCAAGAAAAGTCAAAGCACCCTGCAATGAAAAAATCGCCTTACCGAGTTTATTGCCTTCCAGATTGATAACAAAATCCCGGGCCGATCTGAAATCCGCACCACTCAGATCACAATGATCGAACTGCGTCCCAGGAAGGCTGGTGTTTTCAAATAGTGCATTTTTGAGATTTGTGTTTAAGAAATCACAGCCATTAAGTTGGCAATTAACAAATTTTGTATCACTCAAATTCAGGTCAGGGAAATTACAAAAGGCGAGATTACTATCCAAAAACTTGACAGATAGCAGTATTTTGCTTATTTGTGAAAAATTAAGCCCGGCAAGTTTACACCGGATAAAGGTTACCTCCTGAAATTTCGTATTGCTCATTTTCAGGTTGCTTAAGTTGCAATCCACAAATTCACAGTTTTCAAAAAATGAATCGGAAAAATCGCTGTTCGAAAAGTCACAGCTACGAAAGTCTGCCCCCTCGTAAGACTGATTCGCATACAATGTGCTCGATGGTTGCAGGTTTTTAAATTGATTTTCGTCCAAGATAAATGAAGTTAAGTTTACTATTATTCAGTCTCTGTTAATGCTTTCGGCATCGTTGGCTTTACCCGGCATTTCACTCCTGATTCGATAGGCAGTGTCAATTCTTTGACCGGTGTCTCCGGTATACCGGTCCCTTGTAAGATTCTCCGGAATATTGTCGCAGGTGTTATTCATCCATTCCTTTAAAACTATTCGTAAGTCATTTATATGTTTGGTCAAACGCTTTATTTAAAGCAAGGTTATTTAATGGCAAGGGTTCTTCAGGGCAGTCGTACAATTCCCCGGCTGGCCGTGGTTGCCCTTAAATATCCTTACAAAGCTACTTTGTGGGGGATAAGCATAAGCAGCTCCTGCTATAAATTGAAGCCCAGGTATGACTATGACTCCAACGTAAATCGCAGTTGATCCATTTCCATAGGTGTAAGTGTCTGCTGGACCTGCTGAAATAATTGCCGTTCCTCCCTGCGTATGTGCTTTTCCAGGGCCTTTCCCAGGTTATCCAAATCAAATTCGAGGTCATTGCTGTTTTGAAGTTGGTCGAAAAGTTTTCTTAATTTTTGGCGTTCCAGGAGAATTTCTTCCACCAGTTTATCTAAACTCTTGTCTTTGCCCCGCACTGCCGGGAGCAGTTTTTCCTCTTCCAGTTGAAAGTGATCATTGAGACGGTTTTTATAAAAGGCCAGGGCGTAGTCCTTTTTTCCTTCCGGGGTAGTTGGGTATCCTTTAACCGGTGGGGCATTTTTTTTGGCAACAAGCGCCAGGAATAACACACTTCTGTGAAATTTTGAAAGTGGTACAAGACTATCGTGTCTTTTCATGGGTTAACGGAGGCTAATTTTGGCTCACAGAATCTTTTGGCTTTCATTTGGTAATGGTGAATTTAATCAAAATCATAATTAAATCACTACTTGCCCGTGTTCTTCTCCGGGTAAAGTCCGGAAAAAATATTGAAAACCCACTGAGCGCATGGGTTTATCAGCTATGCTAAGGAGGCAAAATATTAAGATTACCTGATTTTACCTTAGAGCCGGCTTAAAAGTGCGGTCAGCCCATATTTTTTCCCCTGGCTTTATGTCAGGATATCTGAAAATGTCAATATGAATCCGTTCAAGTCCTGAATGGCAAATTCATTGGCCCCGTAAAATGTTTTTTTCATGGGCTTGATTACATTGGTTTTGTCTTTGATTTGCCCATACCATTCCTGTAAGTCATTTACTTTGATATACAATGTTAGCGCTCCCCCTTCCTGATAATTTTTTAGCTCCGTATATTCTTCGCGTATTGAGTTGTCTTTTTGAAACATAATCAAGACGCCATCTTTTTGTACAAAGCCCCAATCGAAAGTGCCTTCTTCCGGAACTGTCTGCAGTAGTTTAAAACCCAGTATATTCCTGTAAAAGTTCAGTGTTTCATTGACGTTTTTAACCATAAGGTTCGGTGTGAGAGATTGTAATTCCATGGTATTTTTTTAGGGCAAAGTTAAGATAGGCCATTTTCTTATGCTTTGTAAAAAAGCGACATTATCTCAAAGTTGAAGGCAAAAAGCCCGCCATGTGCATAAAGTCATTACTCAGGTGGGCGTGATCATAATAGCCATTTTCGAAGGCTATCTCCAGGATGCTTTTTTGCGGAGCGTTTTTAAGGGTATCTGAGGTGTTGATAAACCTGATGACCCTCGCATATTCTTTTAAGCCGATACCCACTCTGGTTTCAAAACGTCTTTGTAATTGCCTGGGGCCAATGCAGACCGAGTTAGCAATGTCCCCGATCCGTATTTGTCCTTTGGACTGAAGTATTAAATCAGTGACTGAGCTTATCAGCTTATCGTTTGTTATCTGGGAATTGATGAGAAGGTGACTGAGCATTTTTTCTATCAGAACTATGCGTTTTCCGGTGCCACTGGTATGATACAACTTTTCCAGGAAAACTTTATTAAATGCCGGTATGATTTCATCTGCCTGAATAGTTGTGTTCTTTAGCGCACTTAATGAAGCATTGGTTAATAAACTCAGACAACCACTTTTGAATCGGATACCCAGTAAGTCACCACCATGCTGCGAAAACACATCCCTGTATGTTGTCATCATACCCACTGCGGCGATGCTCTCTTTGCCGACGGAGATTTGATTATCAGAAAAATTGATTACAGCTTCTCCAAAATTAAAAATAAGATCGGCGCAACCGTCAGGCAGCACCCGGTGTACACCGGATATTGGCTCTTTGGATGTCCAGTAGCAATCAATGAGATTGCTGAATTTGTTGTTCGGTTGTAATTCCAGGTAGCTCATTGCTGTTTAATACCTATTTTATAGATGTGCAAATAATTAATTTTAAGGCTTTTAACCAAATATTGAATAACGGCTGGAGGGTCTTTAGGAGGTGCATAAACAACCATTGATCTTTGATTTTCTACTAAAATTGATGGAGCAATCGATAGTTTTCTGGATTTTATGAAGTAATTTCACATAAAGAAATTATTTTGATCCGGTAATTGTTAGGCTATATCGAGGTATTTTCTGTATATTATAGATAAAACTAACAAATAAGCTTATTGTGATGTCTGGCAAACAACAATCGGTAGAACTTGAAAAAGTTGTTATCCGCTTTGCGGGTGACTCCGGGGATGGCATGCAATTGACAGGGTCTCAATTCACTTTTACCTCGGCTTTGCTGGGTAATGATCTGGCGACGTTCCCGGATTTTCCTGCTGAAATCAGGGCACCCCAGGGTACTGTGGAGGGCGTATCCGGATTTCAGGTACAAATTGGTAAGATCGATATTTTTACACCTGGTGATGAGGCTGACGTACTTGTGTCCATGAATCCTGCAGCCTTGAAATCCAATCTTCAATGGGTCAGAAAAGGGGGAAATATCATCATTGACTCCGACTCATTTGAAGAAAGAACTTTCAAAAGGGCGGGTTATGAGAGCAATCCTCTTGAAAATGGCTCCTTGCAGGCTTATCATATAATAGAAGCACCCATTACCTCTTTAACAAAAACAGCGCTTCAGGGCATTGCCCTCGATAATAAAAGTATTGTACGTTGTAAAAATATGTTTGCGCTGGGCATTGCCTATTGGTTGTTTGACCGGTCGATGGACCAGACCCTGGAGTTTTTGCAGAAAAAATTTAAAAATGCACCTCTGTTGGTCGATGCCAATTCCAAGGCGCTGCGGGCAGGATATTATTATGCAGAAACAGTGGAGGCTTTACCTTCCAATTACAAAGTGCCTGCGGCAAAAATTAATCCGGGAAAATACCGGCATATTTCAGGCAATCAGGCTACGGCGTGGGGATTTATGGCGGCAGCAGAGAAGATGGATAAAAAAATGTTTTTCGGCTCCTACCCCATCACCCCGGCGTCTGATATTTTACATGAATTGTCAAAATATAAAAATCTGGGGGTGACCACATTTCAGGCTGAAGATGAAATAGCCGCCGTGTGTTCAGCCATAGGCGCCAGCTATGCCGGAGCATTGGGTGTGACAGCCTCTGCAGGGCCTGGAATCGCTTTAAAAGGCGAAGCCATAGGCCTCGCCGCCATGGTGGAATTGCCATTGGTAGTCATTGATGTACAAAGAGGTGGACCTTCGACAGGATTGCCTACTAAAACCGAACAGGCTGATTTCAATTTAGTCATGTTTGGCAGAAACAGCGATTGCCCGGTTATTGTTATAGCACCCAACACGCCTTCAAACTGTTTTTCATTTGCCGTTCAGGCAGCTAAACTAACCGTGGAGCACATGACCCCGGTGATATTTTTGTCAGATGGTTACTTAGCCAATGGATCCGAGCCCTGGAAAATACCGTCGTTTGCGGAATTACCTGAAATCAACATTCCACATGCGGAATTAAATGGTCAGGACTTCCAGCCTTATCACCGGGATGAAAATAAATTATCCCGTTACTGGGCTATACCGGGCACTGAAGGAATGGAACACCGGATCGGAGGTTTGGAAAAGGAAAATATTACCGGCAATGTTTCTTATGATCCGGGTAACCATGAATTGATGGTTAAGACCAGGCAGGAGAAAGTAAACAGGGTTGCTGAATTTATTCCGGAACAAAAGGTGATCGGTTCCGGGTCGGGTAAGGTGCTGGTTGTAGGATGGGGAAGTACTTATGGCTCTTTGCTTACGGCAGTTAAACAACTGCAGCATGCCGGTAAAGAGGTGGATCTTGTCCATTTTAATTATCTTAACCCCTTGCCCAAAAATACAGAGGCTATATTCAACCAATATGAAAAGCTTCTGGTGTGCGAATTGAACATGGGGCAATTTGCAGCTTACCTGCGAAGCTTGTTTCCCCACGTCAAAATTGAACAATACAACAAGATACAGGGATTACCATTTACGGTAATGGAGTTGAAAGAGAAGATTATTGAACTTTTATAACCAGGAAAACGATGGCAATAAATGCAACAGAAACGCTTCACATAAACCCACAGCTTACAAAAAAAGATTTCACCAGCGATCAGTTGGTGAGGTGGTGTCCGGGTTGCGGTGATTATGCAATTTTATCGGCTATGCAAAATGCCCTGCCACAATTGGGCCTGAAAAAGGAAGATTTTGCATTTATTTCCGGCATCGGTTGTGCGGCCCGTTTTCCCTATTATATGAGTACCTATGGTTTCCATACCATTCATGGAAGAGCACCTGCTGTTGCCTCGGGGGTTAAATTGAGTAACCCGGATTTAAGTGTATGGGAAATTACCGGTGACGGGGACTCCCTGGCGATCGGTGGCAATCATTTCATTCATGCCATACGGAGAAACATCGATATTAACATTTTATTGTTCAACAATGAAATATACGGGCTGACCAAAGGACAGCTTTCGCCTACTTCAAAACTGGGCCTGGAGACCAAATCCACTCCCATGGGTGGTATTGACAGACCATTCAGTGCCGGAGAGCTGGCATTGGGTGCCCGTGGAACTTTTTTTGCGCGAACGATTGATACCAACCCGAAGCTGATGACGCGGATTTTTGTGGAGTCCTCAAAACACAAGGGTACCTCACTCATAGAAATATTGCAAAACTGTGTTATTTTCAATGATAAAACCCACGGCGCCATTACCGCCAAAGAAAATAAAGACGACTTCCAATTGCATCTGGAACATGGTGAGCCCATGCTTTTCGGTAAAGAGAAAAACAAAGGTATCCGGTTAAATGGCTTTAAGCCGGAGGTGGTTACCCTGGGCGAAAATGGAATTACGGAGGAGGATATTTTAATTCATGATGCGCATGAGGAGGACATCATGCTGCACATGCTGCTTATTCAAATGCAACCCCCCCATTTTCCAATGGCACTGGGCATCATCCGGGCTGTTGAAGCACCTACATATGATGATTTGACCAGGCAGCAGTATGAATTAAGTAAAGAAAATGCTAAATTTAGTAATGTAGAGGCTTTATTGCATAGTGGGAATACGTGGGAAGTAAAGTAATCTGACCTAAGCGTCAATTAAAATAACTCACTTAACCTATTTTTTTGCCATGGAGAATCTTTCCGGCCATCATTTTATTGCCGTGTTTGGCGGAGCTGTGGCAGGCTCTGAAGCGGCACATCAACTTGCTAAAAGAGGCTTTCGTGTTGTAGTGTTTGATCAAAACATTTTGCCCTATGGAAAGATTGAAGACGGCCTGCCCAAGTGGCATGAAAAACTGCGCGACAAGGAAGAAGCTAAAATCAACGAAAAAATTGACGATCCGAATGTACGTTTCGTACCTGGCGTTCAGCTCGGCAGGGATGTCGATTTTGAGGATGTGGCGAAAAACTGGGGTTTTACGGCAGTTTTGCTGGCTACCGGAGCGTGGAGGGACCGTCCATTGCCGGTTGCAGGAATCGATGACTATGTTAATAAAGGGCTCTATTATCAAAATCCTTATGTTTATTGGTTTAACCATTATCACGAGCCGGACTACCAGGGCCCTTCTCATGAAATAAAAGATGGTGCAGCAGTGATTGGAGGGGGGTTGGCTTCGCTGGATGTGGTGAAAATTCTCATGATTGAGACCGTACAAAAAGCCCTGGAACAAAAAGGCATAAAAACCAATATGTTTAAGCTCGAAAGGGGCATCGATAAAGTCCTGGAGACTCATAATTTTACCCTCGGGGATCTTGGGTTGAAAGGGTGCACACTTTTTTACCGCCGCAGGGCCATTGATATGCCGCTTTCTTCTGCGCCTGTCACTTCACCGGAGCAATTGGTTAAGGCCCGGGCTGTAAGGCAAAAAATACTGGACAATTTCCTTCGAAAGTATCTTTTTAAATTTGAACCATGCTGGTCTCCGGTAGAAAAAGTGATTGAAGACGAGCGGCTTACAGGACTTATCTTTCAAAAAAATGAAATTATTGATGGTAAAGTAGTTCCTATTCCTGATACCCTGAAAACATTTAAAGCCCCGTTGTTTATTTCCTCTATAGGCAGTATACCGGAAATGATTAAAGGAATTCCGGCAAACGGACAAGTATTCCGGGTAAATCAGGATGAAAGCTGCCAACTGGAAGGATATGATAATGTTTTTGCCCTGGGGAATGCGGTTACCGGAAGAGGCAACATCGTGGAGTCCCAAAAACATAGCAAGGCCGTTTCCCTGGAGGTAATGGACGAGCATCTCCATTGGCAGGAAGCTGATTATCAGGACTGGCTGCGGGGAACGGAGTCAGGCATACGCGATCAGGTCAATGTGATTGTGGATCGCATCGAAAGGAAAAAGTTTATGCCGAAAGAAGCAATTGAGGATATCCTTCAAAAAACCGAAGCTTTGCAACGTAAGGTGGGATATGATGGCAACTATCCGGCCTGGGTAGAGAAAAACCTTCCCACGCGGCTGGAGGACATGCTGGATTGATTCACTGAGGGCCACCCCTAAATGCTATAGCCGTTAATTTAAGAAAAAACGCTCTGTGACGCGAACGTCAGTCGGTGTTGTACAACATTTTCGACAAAATTCTTTGTGTCTTGGTGCCTTTGTGGTTAAAAAAGGGACACCACAAAGTTCCCCAAGGTCAGACAATTGACCAAACATCTAACAAAAATAACCAATTCATAAACATTTGATATTCAATAATTTACAAATTACTTATATATTAGTTTCCCAACAGCGTTGCTCCCATCCACAGAAAATAACAGAACTTTAGTTATATGAAAGGCACCAAGACACAAAGAAGTTAACCGATGAGATGAGAATTCAGGCGCATTCTTGCGTAGTGCAATAGCCACAGACGAATTTCCAAAGTATCACAAAATCAGCTCAAAAGATTTTTCTCCCACAACTTTGCCGTTCATCTGTATGGACAGCTTATGCGTTCCGGCATGATACTTTCCGGTGGTGATGGGTATGACACCTCCCTTAAACCCTGATATGTTAACAAAACCAATTACTTAACCGGATACCGGATAATCGTTTTCAACTTCCACGCGGGGGTTCTCATGGGATCAGATAGGTAGATTTCATGGTGATCACCATTCATCTGCAGGTTTTCTTCCCGCATTTTCTGAAAAATCTGCCGAATGGTCTCCTGTTCTTCTTCATAGGATCCGATATGCAACATCTGGATACATTTGCCTTCATTGATTTGTTCGAATTTCACATCTTCCAGCCTGATAGGTTTCCCCTTTGTTTTTAAATTTGAAATGGCCATTTCAAAAGTGGTTTTGTCTACGAACCCGGGCATGCGGATTAGCAACCTCCAATGCCATTCGTGTCTGGGTACCTGCTCGAAAGGCCGGTTATCCTCTACCCACCATTGACCTTCCATTTTAGGAACTACAAAATCCTCTTCCCTGTCTTTGCAGATAAATTTGACAGCATAGGCAACAGGGTAAATAGTCTCAATGGCACTGGTAAACAATTTGTCTTCTGGTGCGCTTTGGCACTGGATGGTTAAATAATCGTAGGCATCGAATTCCTGGAGTGAAGGGGTTTGTTTGGCTTTGTAATAAGCCCGGTCGGTTTTGGTTAAATCTAATTTTAATGCATTCATTTTTCTTAAACTTTTTTGATTTAACCAAATATCAGGGGCACAGGTGACAACAGTATGTCAGTAGTCTAAGGCGGTTTAAAATTTTTTCTGTGAAAATTTAAGATAATGCTGTTGTAATTCTTCAACAAAGGAAACAATGCGCTCATTTAACGCTTCAGGGGATACCACACTCACAGCCGAACCGAACATCAGGACCCACCTGGCAAAATATTTAAGGTCAGGGGTCATAAAAGTCATCTCTACACCATCCTCCTGTTCCCTTTCTTCAACAAATCCGTGATAATACTTTTGTTGCCCGATATATCTGACCACTGCTTTGTCAAAAAGCAGTTTGGCCTCTTCCAGTGGGGAGCCGAGGATCATTTTTTTTACGAAATTTTGAAAGTCGGCTTTACGGTCTTTGGTGAAATGTTCGTTTTTCCGTTGCAGCTTGCTAATGCGATCGATACGGAAATCCCTGAAATCATTTCGCATCCGGCAATAGGCAATTAAATGCCAATGGTCCCCATAGTGACACAGCCCTGAAGGTTCCGCTTCCCGGGGGGTTAATTGGCCGCTGTAATTGGAAAAATAATCAAATTTTAAAGTTTCCCTGTTGACTATGGCATTTTGAATTTCCGATAAAAAATTATTGGAGAAATCAGTATTTCCCATCTTCGGTATAGACAATACGGCAATGTGATCTTCGAGGTTTTCGAGGTGATCCTTTTCCTGAAACTTTAAAACAGCCTTTATTTTAAGCAGGGCATTATCAAAATTTTCTTTTATAGTTTGATCCGATTGCTTTTCCAGTATTTTGCTCCCCAGCAGCATAGCACTGGCTTCTTCACGGGTGAACATGACAGGGGGAAGATGATAACCCTCCATGATAAAGTATCCTTTTCCGGCCTCAGCGCCAATAGGCACCCCTGCTTCTTCCAGGGCGCGGATATCGCGGTATACTGTGCGGATGCTTATGTCGAATCTTTCTGCTACCTCCTGAGCGGTAATCAACCTTTTGCTTTGCAGTTGAATGAGAATGGCGGTAAGACGGTCAATTCTATTCACTTTCTGCTAATTCTTTCACCGCTTTATTCATTAACTCAAAGCCTGTCCGGGTTTTGGCTTCTAGGTGATTCCACAGCAACGGCACCAATATTCCGCTGAATTCCTCCTTATGAATCAGCCTGTTGGTTCCGTTTCCGTTTTCCTCAATTTCAAAAATATGATGACCGTCAAAAAGTCCGTACATCAAAATACTGCCCAGCCAGCTAAATTCTTTGTACTGTTTATACGAAGTGACCTTTGGTTTTAGTTTAAACACCTTCGAACCCGGTGGTTGAATCATCACTTCGAGTTTTTTCCGGACTTTCAGATCACCCCGGATTGATTTGATGAATGGATTCCATTTTGGGTAATTATCAAAATTCACCAGGATATTCCAAACGTTCTCTTTGGAAGCATTGATGTCAATGGCTGTTTTTAATACTTTCATACAGCTTACAGAATTTCAATCCTGTTACGTTTTTGTTCGATTTTTTCTTCTCTTTCCAATTGTTTAAGCAAACGGGAGATCACTACCCTGGAGGTATTTAATTCATTGGCAATTTGTTGATGGGTTTTGGCAATAACGTATGATCCTGTGGCTTGTTTTTTGTCCAGCAGGTATTTATACAACCGCTCGTCCATTTTCATGAAAGCCATACTGTCGACGGCAGCCAATAGTTCATCAAACCGGGCCTGGTAGGAGCTAAAAACAAATTTACGAAATGAAAAATATTTTTGTATCCAGCTATCCATGTAGGCCATGGGGACCATCCAAAGCACTGAATCTTCCTCCACCATCACATAAAAGGCATTTTTCTTTCCTTCCAGACAACAGGTAATGGACATAGCGCAGGTCTGGCCTCCTTCGAGATTGTATAAAAACAGCTCGTTTCCGTTTTCGTCTTTTGTCATCACCATGAGCAGGCCGGAAAGCACAATAGGTATCTCGTCGTTTTTGGTGCCCGGGGTGATCACCGTGCTTTGTGCTTTTACTTTTTTCAACCTGCCAAGCTGAACAATCTCTTCTACCAGTTTTTCTTCAAAACCAACTTTCCTCAGGGTATTGGCAACATCCATGTTCATTGAAATATGCACTTTATATTAAAAGGGAAACGTTTATGCTATTTTTCTTTTAAAAAAACCAACCCGATAGCGACAAATCCCACCCCGGTAATGGCCGGAGGCAGTCCTTCAACCTGATATGACAAGTAAATCATTACAATTCCAAGTACAATCAGGAGATAAGCCACATATCTTTTCATTTGGATGGCATTTTGAATTACAAGCAATTTAAAACAATTGAACGTCAAAAATAACTTCGCGGGTTTATTTTATTGTCAAACCTTCTTTCGGATAGCAGGTCTGCACCCTGCCACCTGTCAGGTTTAACATATCCTTAACAAATATTTGGCCAATGTTAACAGTGATTTTTGTGGTTAATTATCACTTTTACTTTCGCAAATAATTTTTAACAATAAAGATTAGCTATTATGAAAAAGACAGTTTTAATCTCAGCATTTTCCATCGTACTGCTTGTGCCGGTTATGGCACAAAACCTTATGTCCCTTTCTGTCAGTGATCTGGCCTTTCGGTTGGGCGCAACAATACAGGCGCAACCGTGTAAGAGGACAGCAACAGTTTTAATTCTGTTGCTGTTTTAACTTTGCGCCGGGGTGACTTTTGACTCTATGAAAGGCATTCGGAATGATAAGAGCAAAACTATAAGTAGCATGCCTGCTGTGAATAGAAAGGTAAAGCTGCCCGTTTCTCCGTATAAATAACCGCCCGATATAAGTCCGATGATACTTGCCAGGCTTCCTGAGCTGTTTGCCACTCCCTGCACGGAGCCTTGTTGTTTTTCCCCACCCAGTTTAGACAAGATGGAAAGATAGGAAGGCCACATCAGCCCATTGCCCAGGGCAAATAAAAACGCCGCTGTATAAATGAGATAAGCATTGCCACCTGCCATCAGGCAAAAATTGAAGACCAGCATCAGGCATCCTGTGATTACAAGGCTGGCGTCTGAAAACTTACGGGACAAAAAACTAAGCAAAGGGCCCTGAACCAAAATCATCAACCCGCTGAGAAAAGAAAAGAAGATACCGAGCTGAAGGGAGTCCCATCCAAGGTTTTTGAGCGCGTGCATAGGAAAGGCGGCGTAGAAAAAGCTGAAGCCCAGGAAAGTCAGAAAATAAATCACCAACATAAAAGGCACGTATTTAATTGAAAAAACTGTACTGAAGCTTGTATCCTTACATTTCTTCATTTTATAACACTCCTTGTGCTCAAAGCTGAAAAGTTTCTTGATTTTGAAACGTCGCGTGTCAGGATTTACCAGCCCCGGTTTGGATTCGGGAAGTTTGAACCAGATAAGGTAAATAGCCACAGCGGAAATCAACGCCGCCGCCAGTACCGGGATGACCTCCCCATAAACAGTAGCGCCAAGCACTCCGGCCAAGGCAGGGCCTATGATAAATCCCAGGCTTGAAGACATGGCCATTTTGCCGAAGTTTGCTTTGCGGTTTTGATCGGTCGATACGTCAGAAAGATATGCATTGGCCACTGAAACGTTGCCTCCGGTCAGGCCATCTAAAGCTCTGGCCAGAAAAAGGAAAACCAGTGGCAAAGTAATGATAAAGTTGCCAACCGATGCGGAATCAACTACCAGAATTGATTGCGCCGGCAGGTAAAGTGCCACGAGAAAAAGTATCCACGCCAGCATTGTTCCCACCTGACTTAACAGCAAGACTTTCCTGCGGCCGACATGATCCGACCATCGGCCCAAAACCGGAGCTCCGAAAAACTGAAATGCCGGATAGATGGAGCCCAATACACCATAGATGAATTCGTTGCCACCAAATCTGTCTACAAGAAAAACCAGAAAGGGCATAATGATGCTATAGCCAAGCATACCGATGAAATTCACCGACAAAACGGGTAGCAGGGAGATCGACTTAGAAGGTTGCACCACTACTTTTCAGGCTTTTCGTACAGAACAGCGTTTAAGGTGGATATGTTTAAAACGAACCGTTTCAGATGCATGAAGATAAGAAATTTTCATCTTCCAAGGGGTGTGAGTCCGGAAAAGAAAAAAAATAAGCAAATAATGTCCATTATTTTAAGATCAAACTGTTACTAGGGTAAAGAGGAAAAACCTGAACAAACAACAAATGCTTGCACTCGAAAGAATAGCATCCGTTAATGACCCATCGCTACATGAAAACAGATTTGCGGAGTCTGAGTCTTCGCTGATATTTATACCCGATATCACCGGATTTACAAGGTTTGTTCAATGCACGGATGTGAGGCATAGTCAACATGTCATATCGGAACTACTGGAAATCCTGATTGACGCTAATCATCTTGGGCTTGACATTTCCGAATTGGAAGGGGATGCTGTTTTATTTTATAAATATGCAGAAGTGCCTTCTCTGGACCTTTTGTTCCTTCAGGCAAAACAAATGTTTGAGAATTTCCACCATCACCTAAAAAAATACAACACTGAAGGGGCATGTCACTGTGGTTCGAAGAAAACCCCGGTCGATCTTTCCCTTAAGATAATCATTCACCGGGGCAGATTGGGTTTTACCAATGTAAAACAGTACCGTAAGCCGCATGGATTTGATATGATTGTAGCCCATAAACTATTGAAAAACGCTGTTGAGGAAAAAGAATACGTTTTGGTAACGGATTCATTTAGTGATGAAGTGTCGGCTATCGATAGCCATGGATTCAAGGCCGATGACTTTCGCATGGATAAAACTTTTTATAAAAATATCGGCGAGGTGTCATACAGCTATGCATCACTGAGTCCCTTGCTGGGAAGCATTAACCGGCAGGAACCTGTGCCTTGCAGATGCCCCATGTATGTAAGCCGATAGCAGGCCACAATGACATTTAACATGACAGGAATGCTAAGTCAAAAGGCTAAAATGGCAACAATAACAAGGGTGACAATGATATATTCAAAGATTTTTATTTGAGAAAAAGAAGCAATAACACTTAAATCTAAACAAAATGAAAAATCAATTATTAATTGACAAAACCGCCGTTGTATTTGGCGCCGGTGGTACGCTGGGAAAGCAGGTTGCCAAAGTCTTTATAGAACATGGCGCGCGGGTTTTTATTTCCGATATAAATACAGCTTTGATGTCAGGAATACATGGGGCTGAGGGCGTTGACAAAGTCGATGCCTTAAGCGAAGCGGAGGTAGACGAATACCTTAAGGGCATTGCTGCTAAAGGGATACATATAGATATATCGATCAATCTGAGCGGATCAGATCCGGAAGAATACAACCATGGCAGACCTGCTATGGAGGTATCACTGGAGCAATTACTAATTCCTATGAAGACTGCCACAGGAACGCAATTTGTAACTGCCAAGGCTGGCTTTAAACACATGTATGCCAATAACGGAGGGGTTATAATTTTTATCACTTCGACACTTTCCAAGATATTCCCTCCTTTCACTACAGCGCTGACCGTATCCCATGCAGGCACTGAAGCCTTGGTGAGGACACTTGCCAACGAATGGGGACCGGGCGGCGTACGCGTGATCGGGATCAGGTCCGAGGCCATGACCGATTCGCCTACCATTAACTATACTTTTGCTGCCATGGGCGCTAATGTGGGGTTAAGCAGAGAGGAAATGCAGCTTTCAGTCGAGGAGCAGGTTCCTTTGCGAAGGCTTACCTCGGGTATGGAAACCGCGGAAGTTGCTGTACTGGCCGCCTCCGACCTCGCAGGATTCATGACGGGTGCCATCCTCAACCATTCCGGGGGTCATGTATTGGACTAACTAAGCCCATCATTTGATCATCTGGCTCATTTATCCGGTGCGTATTTATGGGGAATAAATAGGGGCATTCATAAATTATTGTTATCATAATCAGACATGAAAAATAATTGTAACAAGCGCTGGTTTTTTGTAGCTTTGAGGCTCTTGGCAAATGGGTAATTAGCTCAGTTGGTTTAGAGCACTAGCTCGACAAGCTAGGGGTCACTGGTTCGAATCCAGTATTACCCACGCTGATTATCAGGGAGTTACAAAGTTTAATTTGTAGCTCTTTTTTTATAATGCACACTTTGTGCACAGTTTTTTAATAAAAATAAAAAAATAAGTAAAATTTGCAGTTTTTTTTGGAAGAAACATTAATGGCTGTTTTTTTGCTAGGTTGTAATGACTTCCTTCAAGATTAGATAGAGTTTTGAATGATTCGGGAAGATCATTTCGATGAACTTTCATTGGAAAGCGATGATACAATAGTATCATGGTTATCTTATGAATAAAATTTCCAAGAGGTCTTCTCTTAAAAATTGGCTTCCTCTGGATTAAAAATGCCCATTATGCCCCCAAACAAAAGAGCAAGCCTCATTTCAGGTCGCATCTACCGATTTCTGTCCTTTAATACCCCCTGGTTTCTCCTCAGCTTTGAAATGATTAGATGCCTTTAATTAATCAAGAAAGGTTTAAGACAAATGAAAATTGATAATGAAGTGGTGAAAAAATATTATTTACTACATTGATAATTATACACGAAAAAAGAACTCAACAGCCGTGGAACTAGTTTAACGACCCCTCAAGCCTCTTAACCAGGGTTGATCTATTTCCAGTATTCTAAATGGTATGGGAGCTTCTGCCGTTGTTGCTCCAAATATGTAAATTCTTGAGAAGAACCTTTCCTTGATTTTCAGGGCTTCTACTCTATCATGGCTAGACTCAGCCCATTCATTCATTAATCTTTCAGGGAGATGAAATTTGAAGTGCCGGTTTCTGTCCTCTGAAGCAAAACCATCTCTTCCAATATTTAAGTACCAGGTATTTGGTTCATCAGGCCAGTAGTGAATTCGTGCTTTATAAACATTGGTATCAGGAGATTCTGTTAACAGGAAGGTTGCTTCAGCTCCAAATAAGAAGAATAGATCACCAAATTCATTTAAGCCAACCAGACTTTCACCAAGAAGATTAAAAACGGCATGAACAATCATACCAATAACATTGTCATCATCAATGAATAACTGAAGTTCTACCGGGAGTGCACTAAAAGAAACTCTGTCTCGGCTCTTGAAGTAATCATAAAGCAACCTTCCCATTCCCGTGGGGAGTCCATTTAGATATTCATTGGTTATACTGTCAAATAGATTATTTATATCTTCCGAAAAAACCCAGCTTGTCGATAGCAGAGGGAGCTTATTATTCGCAGCATATTCGAAGGCTGGTTTGGAAAATTCATGCACAGAAGCCACTCCAACTTGGTAGTTATATCTATCCCTATTAGAAATGGAATAAGTTGCCCTTCGGTTATTTTTTCTTTTAGTGATGGACTGCTCAGTAACAATTTCAAATTCATTAATATCATATTGCAATCCCAGAGCACCTCTCATAACATCTAGTCCGACTTTCCGCTCATAAGCCTTGCATTCAAATAGCAACCTGGAAGGATAAGAAAATGGTAATTGCATTGGAGGGCTCATCAATACATCTGCATCATGGGCAGCTCCCTTTCCATTGATATAGAGAAGTCCTGATCCCTCTTGTTTATAAACGTAATTGCCATCAGGAATCACAGGTTTAAACCCACAATTCATTAGTAGTTCTTTTATAATAAATTCTAAAAGAGCTCCTTTTAATTGTTTAGCAGTCATAATCCATTTAAAAGTTCAATGCATTCTATATCTAAGGAGTACTTGACAATAATAACATTTATCAACTTGGCGATTCATACAATTATATGATATTTTAATTACTTCACGGTTAAACTGCATTCAATGTTCAAGCGGATTTAAGCTTTTCGAAGAGCGGCAACCACCTGCTAATCACCCGTACACCAACAGGTGAGGTAATTATCGTTTGCAATTTCTATCAAGGCTACCTGGATTATAAAATCAGGAACCTCGTGTTCGATAATGACTCAACGTGTAGTTTATCAGAGATCTAAAGGATTAAGAAATTGCTGATATAGCCGTGCTTAGGTCACCAACTTGTAACGAAAAGAACCCTTATTCTATCGATCTCAGGATAATTAAGCTTTAGAATTCATATGATTGACTATATCAAATCAGTATCAAGGTGGAAAAGATGGTATGGTATCATTTAGGTTTTCATTTCCTCAAATTTTGTTACCCATTCCGAAGGCATCATATTGACCTTCCTCATAGCATTAAATAGTGCATTGTAATTCGCTATTTTGTTGCTATATAACTTATTACATAGTTGATTTAGAATTGTTTTACCCCTCCTTTTTATAAGCCATTCTGGATACAATAATTCGGTACCGTTTAAAAATTTTATGGGGACTCGCACTGTTTCTTTCTCAGAGTCAAAGTCCTCAAAAAAAACTTTCATTTCTTCCTCCATCTTGGAGATTATGGTATCTGCAATGTTCTGCAAATCTTTTTGTGGCAACTGATTTATTTTGTTTTCATCTCCATAGTTAAGGTTAATGCCAGGCACAACTGGATTCTCTTCTCTGCCCATTAAAGCAGCAAACAAAGTTATGGGATCAACTAAATAGTTTTCAATACTATATCGATTGATTACAAAAACGCCATCGGCAGGTAGATTTCCATCATCTTTATCTATAAGTCCCTGGATAATATTATTCAAACCTGAATTTTGAAGTTTCCCAACCCAGTTTTCTACAACACTTTTTCCTCCCGACCTGTCCTTGGTTGATGCCGAAATAAAAATAAGTGGAATATCGGCGGAAATATGTTTATCAACTTTTAAAACATTGTAAATGTGTGTATAAAACTTAACATCATCTTCATCCTCAACCAGAAAGTACTTTGATCCATCACCAACATAAACTAATCCAGCCGTTAACAACGAAACCGCCTGATTCTTTGAAGAAGACTTTTTTATTCTTGGGTCAGTGCGGGACATCTCAAAAATTGATTCCTCTGGCGACAACATAATTGTAGAAGGAGAATGGGTTGTCATTATTACCCGAACTCCAAACTTATCAACCAAAACATTTTTAACTACGTTTAAGAACTGTTGACACATCGAAGGGTGCAGATGAGCATCTGGTTCATCCAAAAGCAAGAACTTTGGGAAGACATTTTTCTCCTGTGAATTATACAAATAGAACATAGTAGAAATGAGAACTTTCTCACCAGAGGATAAGTCACTAAAAGGCACCTCCTTGTTAAGAATGGTATGGGTTAATGTCAGCTTAAAACTGTCCTTGATTCCATTGGTAGATGGGTCATTTATCTCAAAAGGTAATTTTGCCTGCCTTAATATATCTCTTAAAACTGTCCAGGGCTTTTCACCAATTTCCGATTTAATCTGGTTAGTATCCTTGCCTTCGGCCTTGAGCTCAATTTCAGACAACCGGTAGTTATAGAAAATTTCCCCAATTTTTAGACTAATCTGGCTGCTATGGTCATAGTACACTTCAGGGAAATATTTACGAAATTCATCTAGTGTAACATCTTTTTTATTAGTCTTCCCAGCTTTTCTTTGAACATCTTGATACGTTGCATATTGTATTATTTGCTGTTCTGAAACCCTTCGCACGGCACTAGGGTTTTGAAACTGGCTAAAACTGGTATTCATCTGTTGTTGTAACGTCGATAAATCTACGTGATTAGTATTTTGAAGTTGCCATTCCCCCTTCAAATAAGTGACTTCACTAGCGGTAACTACATCACCGATAATTA
Source organism: Agaribacillus sp. DX54 (assembly GCF_056858335.1). Taxonomy (NCBI): domain Bacteria; kingdom Pseudomonadati; phylum Bacteroidota; class Cytophagia; order Cytophagales; family Splendidivirgaceae; genus Agaribacillus; species Agaribacillus sp. DX54. The sequence goes on along the minus strand of NZ_JBXEQE010000016.1, from coordinate 7,517 downwards.
CTACTCGTTCCGTAGTTCCTTCTTTATTGGTTATCGTATTATAAATTAGCTCCAATAACTGCGATTTTCCCGTGCCATTTGGACCAGTTATTACCACAAACTTAGGTATATTAGGCCATTCAAAAGGAGTAATAGATTTAAAATTCTCAGTAAATTTAATATTCATGGCCTCTGTAAAATACGCAATTACCAGAAAGGAAATCCTTTCATATTTTGCGGACACAATAAAAAGATAAATATAATCCAAAAATCCCTAGCTGCACCAACAAAACCGTTTTTTCCATAACTACAATTATATAATAATAGGTTAGAAACTGTACTTTAAAAGAAAATATATAAGGCAACTTATTGCTATAAATTGACAATTAGCCAATTGAACTATTAAGTTGTTTTTAATTAGAAATATCTAAGATAATTTCTTTGACCCTGTCTGCGGAACTTAGCGGTATGAGATCACTTCTCTCTTTATATAAAATTCTTAAACAATTGGATAAATATTCCACGGCTTTGCCCCTGAGCGTTGGTAAATCTAGCTTTTCTAATCTTTTTTTACTGCCATGAATCACCGCACTACGTGCATCGTAAATTTTTTTAACATCAGTAAAGATTTCTTTTCTGCTTTCAACATTGGACTTTTCTAAGAGTTTAGACACACAAGTCGCAATGGATAAAGAAATTTCGAATCTGTCGCCAAAGAGATTTTCCAAACCAATTACAGCATCGACAAGACTATCTGCAATATCCTCTCGTTCTACCATTGCTGTTAAATAACGTCTAATTGCTACTTCGATCTGCTTGTCGTTAACCGCGTCAATAATTTTAGCCCATTGCCTTACACTATTAACTTGTTCATTTGATAAAAATACACGTTCTGTAATTCCATTGGATTTATTACTCCAGCTGGCACTTGTGAAACTCAAGGGGTTGGCAACTACCCATGAGGTCTGACGTGCCGATATTGCGGGCGTCTTGTCACTTGCCAAAGCTAAAATCAGTGAAATTTTGTCCATTGCATTTCTGTCAATAACATGTTTAGCTATTTGAATAGGCCAAGTTTCTCCCGTGACTCTTTCTGGTGCATCCGAAGGGACAAGATGAATTTGAAAATCTACTTCAGTCTTGTAGATGCTACCAAAAGATCTTTGATTAGGGCCCTCAGGCGGCCTACCGTGCCTGGGCAATATTTGTAGAACGTTTTTAGATATTCCTTGTAAAATACTTTCTTTAATAGCAATCTCCACACCATCCGGAAATCCAATTCCATCAAAACAAAAAATGGCTGGTACCTTTACAAGTTGGCCATTCAAAGCCTTTCGCAGGAATCCCAATATCTGTTCCATAGCATCTTGAAAAGCGGTCAGGCTAACTGCGCCGTTGATTCTCATTAATATATGGGCACTTTGCAACAGACTATTAGGAAAGCTGGCTAAACTAACACTTCTACTCTCCCCAAGAGAAGAGTAGTATGTACCACGCGTATCCATCTCATTCTGACCAATTGTAGAGAAAAGCTTAGACAGTGATTCATCCTGAAGAATTGTCTCAAATAGTTGCTCACTAAGTGGTGTTTTATGGAAGTGCGGAAAATGAATTCCGTAAACATGATCAGGTGTATTAGGTGGGAGCAGGCAAAAAGGAAAACTATCTTCACAATACTTTCCAAGGATCTTCATTACTGGATCCTGGATCACTCTTGGACTATGTTCTCCGACTAAATCGGACCGGATTTTATTAAAAGGAATAGTTCCGTCTTGATACCGAATATCGGGAAGACGGACTAATTCATTCCAAGAAAGTTCATGATCGTAAATTCGGCCCTGTTTAGCCTGCAGCATAATCTGGTCAAGTACACGTATTTTTTCAAAGCGAGATATATCAAGCTCAGCTCCTTCCTGTAAGAGTCTTTCTACCTCAATCTCAGTTAGTCCTAGTATATAAGCCAACAGAGGTGCACCCAGGCTTTTTGCATGCAATGGGAATTCGTTTCGTTTTACGAATACTTTTTTTACCATAAAGCAAAAATAACTATAATTGCTTTATTCCTTGGAATGAAGACACACACATTTGCAGTTGTTAAAGCTAAGTAGCTTCATTAATTTTAGTTCCACTTTTGGTTGTTAACAGATGTTGAAACCATTGAAATGAGCTCTACCTATGAAAAACTATTTTTTAAGAAAGACGGAAGGTAGTAAAAAAGAGTATCATACCACAAGGATATTGCTTGTTGCAATTCTCTCTGTTGTCCTAGTGTGGGCTATAACATTCGTTGTCTTAAGCATTGCGAAAGAACCTGGTCAAATCGGTGATAGCTTTGGCATGGTAAACGCATTATTTTCCGCCTTGGCGTTTGCCTTGTTGATCTATACATCTCTGCTCCAGACTCAGGAACTGAGATTACAAAGACAAGAAATAGAAGAAAATAGAAAAGAACTAGCGCGATCGGCCACCGCCCAAAAGGAATTGGTTGAGATTACCAAGAGGGCCTATCATGATAAAATAATCCCTTGCCTGAGGCTAATAAAAGGGTATATAAATGCTGAAAATTCTGCAAAGGTGGCATTTAAGGTAGACGGTGCCACATTAATGATTATAGAATTGACAGAGGTCGACTCATCTGACCTACCTAACTTACCTTATGCGAGTTCGACAATAGTGATTGAACAGCCGAAATGGGTGCTTGATGGCGAGGAAACTGAAACTATAGCAATTCCATTAGAAGCACGTTTTACTGAGGATAAAGTATATCAGATTGCTTTTAGAACGACTAATCATGCTGAATACTATCAAAGGCTTCATATTTCAGTTCAGGGTAAGGTTGACCTGGATGAAAACCCGCAAATAAGATATAGTGGGGATATGTCTTAAAATGCATCGATAAAGATTGTAAATTACTTCCACAAGATACACAGGAAATCCGTCCCTTTTTGCCTCACTCCTACTACCTGTTAATCCTGTAACTTGGCAATCAGCACCACATAGTCTTTAAACGCATCAAGGGCTGCCTGAAAGCCTATTTTCTCGGCATCCGGCGCATACGACATCGCATCGACAAAATCGCTATATTCCTTTTCATATTCGGGATCGGTCTGCAACCGGTTGAGTGCTCGTTGTGCCATTTCTTGTATGTTTACATGCTGTGAAGAACCACCGCGCCCTTGATCCAGACTGAACGCTTCGGTAAGCGTTTCAAGCAAACGTGGATCTGCAAGGGCAATGGGTTGCAACGCACATAAATCGTGCAGGTGGCGCATGGTGGTTGGGTCATTTTGTGGAGATCCTAATGGTTGCTCTCTGTCTTTGGCATCAATCCGCCAAAGCAATGCACTGATTTTATCACCCGCCGTTTCTACTGGTGAAACACAATCAACGGAGGTTTCGGCGGGTTGTCTGGTAAATTGTGCTACAAATGAAGTTACACCCTTGTGCTCTGTTTCCAGTGAAACACTTTGAACCCGCATCTCCAGTTTGAGCATAGGCCGCAAAGCACCTCCCAACAGAAAATGTTGAGGATATGCTATATTAAACCCAAAGAAGCGGCTTCTATCTCCCTTTATCAGGCTTTTTCGGTCTACCGTGAAATCATCGACCGAATCAACTGCCTCTATGATTGCATCACGGTAAGAACGGCATTGATCTCTAGTTAACTCCATTTCAGATGTTACCTTGAAGTCCAAATCCTCAGAAAATCGCTGAATCAGGCCGTATCCTTTGGACAGGCTGGTACCACCGGAAAAAATTGGTTGAATCCCAGGTTCCTTAATAGCTGCGATACAGGTTAGAGCTTTTACCGCATACCAATCTTTTTCTACAAAGGAAGGATCAACTCCCAACTCTATGGCAATATCCTGAATAATGTCCTTACCTGGTGATCCGCTCATATTTGATAAACCTGCCGTTATAGCCGATTGTTCTGGAAATGCGATCCCTTACACCAATCACACGACCCGTTGGAACCTGTGTAGACTGGCCTCTGTTATAGGCTTGTTCCTGGGAGGAAGGAGCGGTTTTTATGCCCAGTTTTTTTAACGCTTCTAGTGCCAACGACCGTAGGTCTTTTTCCGGAACCGGTTTCCCAGTCAGAGAAGATAGCTTGGCACGGGCATAGATGCCCTGTCCTAGTTTGATCAGCATTCCTTTTTCGATGAACTGGCGTAGCACACGCCCCACCTGGTCCCGGTCTGATAAATCGAAAAAGTCAGAGGGAATATAGACAGAATCCCGCCCACGTCTAATACGATAGCGCATTTTTCCTTCTAAAGTCTGTTTAATCGGCATATCTGTTATCTTGCAATTTTACGACATATATATCTACAAATATACGACATTTATGCAAGAAATAAAATATTAATAATTATTTGATTATCAATATTTTAAATATCAAAAACACATTATATAAATATTAAATGAATATCAAATATCATTGTAACCAGACCTTATTATGAATCCAAAATCTATTTTGCCTTCTTATCTCACAGCATTCATTGGTACACCACATTACCAGTATACTCCATGTTTCCATTTCCTCTCTTAGGCTTGCATATCTTATTACAGACTTCGGTAGTTTGGGTTCATTAAAAACCGTTAAAGATTGAAGAGCCAAACTTTGCCAGGAAATGACATAAAAACCCTTTAAAACCCAAAATAAACCTTTTTTTCACCGAAATAGCATGTAATAAACAAGACTTGCCAGCCACTGTTGATTCTTAAATCAAATAACTTTCATTTAGTAGAAAATAGGAAGAATTTCTAAAATTAACGATCATGAGTAACCAGGATATGCCTGAAGTCAGACCTTACTTTGATTTTAGTGAAACCTTTTCCAGGACCAAAAGCTTTATCGACCAATATAACGCCACTCAAAGCAAACTCACCGATAAACTCAATGCCAATCACCGGGCTACAGCCGAACTAATCGTTCGACTTTATCTGAAACAGCTTAACAATGCCTCCTGGATTGACAATATAGATCCACAAAACCTTCCTGGCTTCCGAACTTATAATACCAGCCTGGCTACCTGCAAAGGCTGTACTAAGCGAACTATTCTCAATCATAAGGAGAGGTTGAGACAAGCCGGATTCATCGTGGATGAAAAACATAAGGGAGCCGAAGGTGTAGAAATATGGATAAACAAAGCCATATTCGGTCAAGTTGAGTTATGCACAGACTTAGGAGAGGGTATGTTGAAAATCAGTCACCTACCGGCTATTTTTTTACCAGAAACGAAAAAAATTCCCCCTTTAGTTCATGAACAACATGAACATTATAATATTAATAGCAATGTGGATAAGTTATTGGGTCTCGAAAAAGTGAAAGAAAAAAGCGGCGTTCGCTCAGCCGCTCACGGTGGTGACCTGCCTGCTGTTCCTCCCTCACGTCCTCCCGACACAGGCGAGGCCGCAGGAACAGGACATGAACCTTGCAAGAACATCCAGAAAAGTGTTGCCCCTGCTTTGTCTAAAGAAAAAAGTTCAGTAAAAAATTCAGAAAAGGATTCTGCCAAAAAGCAGGAACAGGTTCCGAAGAAAAAATATGAACAGATTTCTGGCGAGGAGGGGCACCTTTTTTTACTTTCACTGGTGAGGAAGTTTTGGGAATACACCAGGGATATGCTATACCCTGACATCATCCTGAGTGATCCGGAAGAGCGGGAGGTACTAAACCTGATTTGGGAGTCTGTTTATGGAAAGTTTAGGCTGAAAACCAGCGAAAAAGAATGGCTGAAATTCCACGAAAGTGCCATTACCCGTGTAGATATGGTGGCCAAATGGCTGTCCAGGAACTGTTTACACTGGATACCTAAGCCACATCTTTACTTTCATCCGCACAATAATCGGAATGGCTTCAAAAAGACCTGGGAGTGGTATCTCCGACAGGAAACCCTAAAGGTGGAAGTTCGTAACCAACTCACCCTGCAACAAGCTAAACATGAACTTAGCCTGCACAAGCTTGGCAAAGGCCGATTCAAAAGTAAATCCCGAATTCAACTATTTAGAATCCATGAGAAAAGGTTGAGACAATATAAAGACCAAGCTTTGTTGGATGCTTATTATGTCTGTTTACAGAAAAGTTTACACGGTGTTTACATAGACCCCGGGTCTAGTTAATATCGTGTTTACAAACCTGTAAACAGCCGTAAACGGTTTCAGTAAACAGGAATACGGCGGTCTAAGAAGAAATTTCTGGAATTTCAAATGATTGCCATCAAAACCAGAATATGCGCTAATTAGCCATTTTGTAACCATTCACGTTTCTTCACTTCCAAATCCACATAAAAGTTGAAGGCTTGTTCCAGGAGCTCCTTCTCATTTTCGGGATCGAAGTATGAAGCCAGTCTTGTTTGACGATCAAAGTACCATTCGTTAAATTCATCAGTTTGGTTACCTTTAAAACCTACGATAGCTGATATTAATGGACTTAGATCAAGGATACCAATGCTTGCATCGGTTCCTGCTGCTTGCAGGTCATTAATGAATTTCACATTTTTCAATTCTTCTTTAATCAGGAATATGGCTAGTTCAACTTTTGGTGGAAGGCTGGCCAATAGCTGATTTTCAGGGAGTTTGATTTTCATGATTTTTTGGTTTTTCGTTTGGTACTCCTAACTGCTGAATCTTTATGGTCGGAAGACGATTTGTTGTTTTTGAAGAAAAATTTCTCATCCAGCATGATATGACCCAATAACTTGTAAACAGACATGACATGCCTTATTAATTCCGGATCACAATCTTCAATATCAATTTTCCTTAGAACCTCTAAAACTCCGTCTTGGTAGCCTTCTAATTCTTCGACACCAGATAAGGGGATGATGATTTTTAACAGGTTTTTTTTCTCATTATACACAATCATAACTTTGATATTTATTGGTGATAATAGTTTTTATTGGCTGTGGTAGACCGGATCGCAGTAAAATACAATTTCAGCGAGTGTGGCACTCCAAGCCTTGTTTTTTGTGTCTAAGGAGAGCAGAAAGTATGTTGTATCCTACCAGATAAAGTGGTAGATTACCAATCCAAATTGTGGAATACTATACAGTTTTGAGACATTTTTAGAAATCAATATATTTGGCTTATGGAACATAAAACTAAACCTCAGGTAAAGCATATGGGAAGAAAGATTGGTCGCATGCGCGAGATGCTTGGTATCAAGCAGGATGTTGTAGCTGATAAATTAGGATTGAGCCAGCAGACTGTTTCTAAAATTGAGCAGAGTGAGGAGATAGAAGAAGCCATGCTGGAAAAGGTGGCCAATGCCTTAGGTGTTAGACCGGAAGCCATAAAGAACTTTGATGAGGAAACGGTAGTCTACAATATTCAACATAACTATGAAGGTGCAAATCAAGGGGCTTCCAATGTTAACGTAGGAACAGAAGTACAAAACTATTGTACTTTTAATCCAATTGATAAATGGGCAGAAGCCATAGAAGAAAACAAAAAATTGTATGAAGCACTTCTGGAAAGCGAGCGGAAAAGAATAGCTTTGTTGGAAAAGCTCTTGGGGGAGAAGAAGTAATTTTCAA
>NZ_JBXEQE010000015.1:0-153959 GCF_056858335.1 Agaribacillus sp. DX54 | reverse complement strand
TAACCCCTGTATCATTGAACACTTCTAATAATTGATGCGTCTCTTCATCAGGTATAGTTGAAATGTCCCTGACGGGTTGATCCAAACCAGTATCGAATTGTCTGAGAATAAAGAGCAACCTTTTCAACAACAATTCTATTTCCTCTTGATTAAAGTAATTTTCTGAGTAATCAATGTGTAATTCTAATGGTGAATCCTGACCATATTCAAACCAACGAATTGCTAAAGGAGCCTCTAAATCCGTTGTACTTTTTAACTCTTTGAATTGCAAACTAACAGACGAATTCACAGAATCAGGCAATGGAAGGAGTTCATAATTTATTACAATATCAAAAAGTTGCAGACGATTTTCAGAAAGCAGTTTGAGAGATCTGTTTACATGCGAGATAGGGTAAAGTCCGTGCCTAAAGTCATTACGTTGAGTTTGTCTGATATCCAAAAGAACTTCTGACAGTAGCTGGTCTGAGGTAAATTCATATTTAAACGGAAGAATTCCCGAAAACATTCCTACCGTTTTACGCTCTTTTCTGCCCCGTCTTTTATGTAGAGGGAGTCCAAAACTAAATACTTGCTGCCCTGTTGTTTTTCCAAAATATAACAACAAGGCCGCTATGGTTAGTTGAGATACATTTACCTTAGTCCGTTCACTCAAGCGATTGAGTAAGGCGCTGTCCGACTCGGAAATAGGCATTGAAAATGAAAGACCTTTACCTTCTTTTTGCGTTTTCTGATTGAGTATCAGATCAGGAACAACATCAAATTTCTCTCTCCAATATTTTGCGTCTTGCTCATATTGTGGTGATGCTAAGTAATCAATACTTGTTTGCACAGCTTCGAGGTAAGAAGGATAAACCATTGCAGACGGTTTATCACCATTTAAAAAGATCTTATACTCATCAACTATATGATTTATAAATATCGCAATCGCAATCCCATCTGTTATTAAATGATGAAAACAGATAAATAGATAGGTTTTATTCTCTGATACTTTTATGAGTGTAAGCCGATATAGTTTTTCTTGTTCTAAATCAAAAGCTGTATCAAACTGATTTTGCATCCAGTCCAGGGCCTTTTTTTCTGGCTCAACTGATGATGAAACATCTAATTCATCAACGATAACTGGTTCTGATGAATCATCTAAATACTGCAAAGGTTCATCTCCTGTAAAATCAAATTTGATATTATAAATATCAAATACTTTGGAGCATTCTTCAATGATTGTTTTAAATTGAGAAGCATCAAATTTTCCTTTGAAAGTAACATAGCCTCCCATGTTATATAATGAACTCTTTGGATTGAGTATCTGCTCATAATAAACATCTTGTTGTGCTAAGTGCAGTTTTGTTTTCTTCTTCATCTCAATAGGGTTCCTTTTTTTAAATTCTTAATAAGCTTAGAAAGCATTCATAATTTTCTGAGCTATCATTTTTGCCTCATCCAGCACAAAAAAATGATTGCCAGGTACAACTTCGAAACTACAAGTGGCGTCAGTCTCATTTGCCCAGGCTTTCATGTCATGTATTGAAGTCTTTTCTTCCTCTTCTCCTATTTCGTCTTCTCCCATTATAATATGAATAGGAATTGAGAAAGGTATTTTCGATTTAGTGTATATATAATTTTCAACTGCTTTAAAATCATTTTTCAAGATTGGATAATACACGTCCAATAAGTCTTTTTGATCCAAAATATCTTTTGGCATACCTCCTATCTTTGTAATTTCTTTCCAAAACGATTCTTGAGGTAGTATTGATTTTTTATTAAGAAAACGGCTATACTCAGGGGCTCCTCTTCCTGTAAAAAATAAACAGGTTGGTAATTTCAAATTGTTCTTAATCATTTTTTTAACCAGTTCGTAGCCCAATAGTGTTCCCATGCTATGACCACAAAGAATATAATCCCCTCCTGAAATATGAATTTGAATATTTCTATATAAATCATTTACCATATCAGAAACCTTATCCAAAAGAGGCTCACCAAATCGACTACCTCTTCCTGGCAACTCTAGTGTGATCCATTCAAAATCCTGTATTATGTGTTTCTGTATTTCGTTAAAACTATACTTATTGCCTCCAGCAAAAGGGATTGCTATGATTTTTGGCTTTGTGTTTAATATGCTATTCATTGTCTTATCACGAAAATATGTTCAGAGGTCAAAATTGACTTTACTTTTTGATTAATTTCTGTATGCTAAAGCAGCCCTTATCAGTCCCGATGAACCCTAGATCAGCGAGTACAGGACAGCCCTTCAGGTCGACATGAAGTTCATCCCACAGGGTTTTATCATGCATAGCACCTTCATACGTATCACTCAAGAATAAGCAACAGCCCTGTAAGCCGGTGATTGCTAAGTTCTTCACAGTATGCGACTTCTTCTCGCCGCCGCTGCCACGGTGGCTGTACTCTTCCTTTTGTGCCTGATAACCAGAACGTCTGGGAACGGGGCGTTCCGTTACATCTGCCAGGATGCCTTTGTCGGTTTGTCGGAAGTGCTGGTAAGAACTACCCGTCTGTGGCATATGACCTAGTTTAGTCAGTGCTGTTTCCAGCACAGGGCATAGAAAGCATACCCATCGCTCGGCGATCCGATCACTCACTTTCGCTTGGGATATCTCAAACATACAACCGTGATAGGCTTGGTTCGGACGGTTCGCCGCGCGATTATGTTTTAAATATAGGAGAATGAAATCCAGCGGGGTGCCGCCCAGTTTGGCCCGGCTACCCGATAAGCTGCTATTCTTGGCTTCCGTAAGGCAGTTTTTTGCCCTGCGCTTTCCTTTCAGTGTGTAGTGCATAATGTTCTGGTTGACTAGTTCATCAAATACGGGCAATAAGTGCTCATATTCGGCTTGGTTTAGTCTACCGCGCAGCGACCGCTCTATGCCCTAAATTGAGCATCGGCCTGTCGGAGTTTTGGTTTATACGTTTCCCAGCCGCGTGGCGTCCACTACAGATCAAAGGCAGAGGGGCCTTTGTTGTAGCTTTTAGTAAACCATTATTAATAGTCACTAATATAATTTAAAATAATTCTAAATCATATATTATTTAAAATAATTCTAAATAATTTATTGTTACAATTTCTTTTTTTAGGTTTGTATTATGCCAGAAAAAAAAAGAGGTGTCAAGATTTCAAATGTTTTTAAAACAATCATTTGGCCAAAAAGAAAAATTATTATTGTAGGATTAATATTAATTATTATTAATCGTCTCTCAGCTTTAATATTACCATGGAAATCTAAGTTTTTGGTAGATGAGATAATACCCAATAAAGACATTTCCGGACTCTATAACTTATTATTTGTTGTAGCTATCGCATTGCTCGTACAAGCTATTACCTCTTTTTTATTAACTCGTATTTTAGGTGTACAAGCGCATGATCTTATTTTAGAATTAAGGACCCAAGTACAAAAGAAAGTACTTTCATTGCCTGTAAGTTTTTTTGATAATCATACATCTGGGGCCTTGGTATCAAGAATAATGAATGACATTCAAGGTATTAGAAATCTAATTGGTACCGGGTTGGTAGAATTTGTTGGAGCAATTATAACGGCAGTTGTTGCAATAGTTTTACTGATACAAATTAGTCCTTTAATGACACTTTCTGCATTTTTACCTGTATCTATTTTTGGTTATGTCGCCTTAAAAACATTCAAACATATTCGACCTATTTTTAGAGATGGGAGAAAAATTAATGCAGAAGTTAGTGGTAGATTAACAGAAACATTAGCTGGTGTACGAGTGATCAAAGGGTTTAATGCAGAAAAACAAGAGAATAATAGTTTTAAAAAAGGTGCAGAGCTTTTATTTTTTAATACAAAGAAGGCGTTAATCTCTCAAGCTATTCTGAGAAGTTCAGCCATTTTTTTAATAGGATTGGCTTCCCTTGTTATTATGGGTGTTGGAGGTTATCTCATAATTAATGGAAAACTAACGGTTGGTGAATTTTTGTTTTTCTCTTTGCTTCTAGCTTATATGATTAATCCAATTAGACAAATAAGTGAACTTGGAAGTCTGTTAACAGAGGCCTTCGCCGGTTTAGATAGAACCGAAGAGTTAATGAACGTCACTCCGGAAGAAGAATTAAATAATCGTAATATAATTTTAGATAAATTAAAGGGTGATATAGAATTTAACAACGTATCCTTTTTCTACAAAGAAGGTAAAAAGGTTCTTCATAATATAAATTTTAAGGCGAAAGCGGGTTCCGTTATCGCTTTAGTCGGTAGTTCTGGTTCCGGAAAATCAACAATAGCAGCATTATCTGCTTCCTTTTTAACCCCACAATCTGGGACAATAACAATAGATGGAAAAGATTTGTCCAAAGTAAAATTAAGTAGTTTTAGAAAATATTTAGGCGTTGTGCTACAAGATGATTTTTTATTTGAAGGTTCTATTCGTGAAAACATACTATTTCCCAAACCTAAAGCTTCTGAAAAGGAATTACAAAAAGCAGTAAAAGCAGGATATGTTGATGAATTTACAGACCGATTTGAAAAAGGGTTAGATACTCTAATAGGAGAACGAGGTGTAAAGTTATCTGGCGGTCAGCGACAACGAATTAATATAGCTCGTGCTATTTTAGCCGACCCTAAAATAATTATTTTAGATGAGGCTACTTCAAATTTGGATACTCACAGCGAAACTTTAATCCAAAAATCACTTTCAGAGTTAGTTAAAGATCGAACAAGTATAGTTATTGCACATCGATTAAGTACCATAAAAAAAGCAGATCAAATTTTGGTAATCGAAGCCGGAAAAATCATAGAGCAAGGTAATCATAATCAATTAATCAGTAAAGAAGGAAAATATTATGAACTTTATACTTATCAATCTAAAATATAGTATTTAAATATTAGACATTATCACGAATGAATTCTCATGAAACTTCAAATTAGCAACAATCCTCCTATATCCCCTTCACTAAGGGCATGACCTTTGATTCAGCAGAATCCATTTTTAGATGTTTGTTATTTTCTTTCAATGCTTCTTTTCGAGTTGTGAACGCAAAACCATTTGGTTTTAATCTATGTACCATCTCACACCTAAATCCTGTATACAGATAGTGTCCAGAACCTGCATTGGCTAGAGTTTTGTATTTATTCGGAAGCAACTTTTTTAAAGCATTATTTAAAGCGTTCTTCCGATCTCTTTTCTTCATTAAATGGAAAACTATCAAGACAAGCTCCCAAAAATTCTAAGACAGTTGCAAATAATAAAAATTTGATATATGGAGCACCATCTTGGTAAACCAAATACTTAAATTCCTTTATCACGACAGCCTCTATTGTTTGTTTTGTTGATAGAATTGTTTCATCGTAATTCATAGCATCATTCATTAGTATATCTTTTAAAGTTAAAGTATTAGGGAATTATTCCCACACACAGAAAAAAGCAAAGTTCCGGTTGTTGGTTCGGGAAATACAAGGGTAAAATGAATCAAGGCTTATTTAGCTAACGCTCAAAACCCACCACGCCGTAAACTAGCCTTGCCCCTTGCATTAGCCTCAGTCCAACCGATTGTATCGCTTTCTCTGGCGTGTTTCATCAGCGGAAGGGTAGTAGGCTGGGTTGCCATAGTGTCACTTTATACTTTATATTATTATGTATCAGTATTTATTTCGTTTCAGGTTTCTTGGTTGGTGGTGGCTAGGCGCTCGTTATCAGCGTTGTTCGTACGGCATTCGTGCCTCTCGTTTAGGTGGCATTAGAGATTTCTACTTTCGTGTCTTGTGGTATGAGTTGTGCATTTCAGAGCTCCCTTTTTAGGGGGCTCGCCCCAAGCTGAATGCTCTCTAAATGATCCACTGGATCATTTCTTAACGCTTACTTCTAGTCATATCCAACCAGGTTTTCTCTATCGTTATTTCATCTATTTCTCTTGCAGACACCATAGCTTCAGCTTCTACTATTCTTCTTCTAACTGTATGACTAACAATCGACCCATTGTTGTGATCAAGACTCTTTGTCCATAAATAAAACCTGATTTCTCTAACCAATTTCCAAAAAGTTTAATCTCCGGTACATCTCGCTGGCTGTACCTGTTAAATCTTGTTTTCGACTGAATTTTTAAACTCCTGACTTCAGGCCGTTTACTTGATCGCTTTCTTGATTTGGACATGACTGACTTAGATATATTATATTCGTTTATACAAGTAAATCTTACATAAATATAAGTTTAAATTATATAAAATTAAGTATAAATTTAATTTTTCTTACATAAAAATAAGTATAACTTACAAATATCTAAGTAATACTTGTGTTTTTACCCCTATTAATACCTATTTTCGAGTATTATAACTTTATGGAAGATCGAATCAATAGAGTCAAAGAAGTACTTGTCATTCAAGGGAAATCACAGAAATGGTTGGCAGAGCAGATGGGAATTAGCACCACGGCCATGACAGCTATTTGCAATAACAAGTCTCAACCTCATTTGAAGGATTTGAAAAGAATGGCGGAGATTTTGGAGGTGGATATCAGGGAGTTATTGGTGAGTACAATGTAAAGTGAATTATGGTTATATTTGGCCCCTGATTCCAACACTATTTACCAACAAAACAAACCAATGTCATTGAACCCATTTGTAGAATTTATCAAGGCATTTCGATTTCCCTATAAAAACAGGGAGCTTATAAGCCGGTATCAGTTGAGAAAACTACAGGAAATTGTACACCATGCCTATGAAAATGTACCCTTCTACCGGAAAAAATATCACGGCATCGATCTAACCATGTCTTCATTGGAAGACATTCAAAAACTACCGATGGTTACCTCCAGGGAACTAAGAAAATGCCGTATCGAGGAGTTAACATCGGAGAAAGCAAATCCGGAACAACTATTGGAGATGGCCTCAGCAGGTACCAGTGGAAGTCCGCTAAGGGTTAAAATATCCAAAAAAGAAAATACCCTGCGCCAGTTAAACCTGTTACGTTTTATGCTGGGCTACGGCTGGGTACCATGGTGGAAGGTTGTCTATTTAACGCGGGAGATACCACACGAGAAATATTCATTCTTTCAAAAGCTGATCAACAAAAAAAAATTCGATGTGGACATCCACCAGCCCATTGAAAAGCAGGTAATACAAATAAAAAAAATTAAACCACAACTCTTAAATGGGATGCCCACCGGCATTGAGCAGATAGCCGATTGGCTTATCGACCATGAGGAGCATTTGCCAGGACTGCGTTTATTAAACACTGGCGGGGAGGTTAAAAAGGAACATCATGTTGAAAAATTCAATAAAGCATTTGGAATGCCCGGACTTCAAAGGTATGGCGCGTGGGAATTGGGGATAATGGGTTATTCCTGTACACATTGCCATGAATTATGTATCAATGAAAGAGCGTTTTTAGCAGAAGTCGTTGATGACTCCTACATCTCTGTAAAAAACGGGGAGCAGGGTAAAGTGCTTTTTACAGCTTTAAATCAGTACACGACACCGCTAATTCGGTATGAAACAGGTGATTTGATCACACTCTCCGGGTCACAGGATCATTGCAAAACCACCTATCTACATTTTAAGTCTATCGACGGCCGCGATGTCGATGTTTTGCCACTAAAAGATGGGAGAAAACTTCATGCACAAAATTTACTCCACGCGGCCTTAAATATCAACGGATTAAAAAAAATTCAGTTGCTGCTGAAAAAAGATGGCTCCCTGTTGGTAAAATATATCGTTGATAATGGCATCTCAGATGAAACTGTCCACCAGGAAGTGATCGAAGTTATGCATTTGGAGGAACTGGATGTAAATTTTGAAAGGTGTAGCGAGATTCCGAATGAACCGAGTGGGAAATACAAATTTTTGAAAATGGAGTAGTTTTAATTACTCACCATTAGCATTCAGACAGCCCTTTAATCAGGTATGAGTAAACTTCAGTAGCACAGCATGAAACATGTTTGAATTTTGTAACTTTGCTCTATGAATTCATTAGAAAGCATTGAGGAGTTTTATAAGCGCAAACTTAATTGGGTACCGGATAGTGTGCGCCAGGAGATTGGGCACTTCAATGTATTCAGGTTAGAACCATTTGTCGGTAAAAATGCTAAACCCGTACCCTACAGTCGAAGAGACTATTTTAAGATAAGCCTTATCAAAGGGAACAATAAGGTACACTATGCTGCTTGAGAAAAGGGAAACCAATGCATCCCGAAGGATCACGACTGTTTTCCTGGAGCTTCTGGAAAGACAATTTCCTATCGATGATACGCACCAGCGGTTAAACCTACGCACTCCGGCTGCTTTTGCAGATCAGTTAGCCATACATGTTGATCATCTGAACAGGGCCTTAAAAAAGACCACTGAAAAGTCCACTTCAGAGATTATTCAGGAACGTATTCTCCAGGAAGCAAAGATTTTGCTGAAACACAGTGCGTGGAACATTTCAGAAATTGCTTACGCACTTGGTTTCAACGAAGTAACTCATTTCAATAAATTTTTTAAACAACATCAGGAGATTACACCTTCCGGATTTAGAAATGTTTGATTTTGATAACTTCTGATTTGGATAGCGTAATGAAAAGATAAGCTTCGAGATCAACTTTGTATCATAACTAAAACTAAAAAATTATGAATACAAAGAAAGTATGGTTTGTAACCGGAGCTTCGAAAGGCCTGGGCCTCACGCTGGTAAAAAAACTCCTGGCAAATGGTTATCGCGTCGCAGCTACTTCTCGCAACGCAGCATCTCTTCGCAATGAAACAGGTGATGTTTCCGACACCTTTCTCCCTATAGAAATGGATGTAACCGATGACAACAATGTCAAAGAAGTAGTTACTAAAACAGTCGGTCATTTCGGAAGAATTGACGTGATTGTCAACAATGCAGGTTTCGGTCAGATAGGAACCCTGGAAGAGTTAACTGACCAAGAAGTTAAAAGCAGTTTCGATGTAAATGTTTTCGGCTCACTAAACGTGATTCGTCACTCAACCCCTTTCTTACGAGAACAGGGATCCGGACACATTTTTAATATTTCTTCAATAGGTGGCTATATAGGCAGCTTTCCAGGGTTTGGGGTGTATTGTGCCACCAAGTTTGCAGTTGCTGGATTTACAGAAGCATTGGCAGAAGAAATGAATGGATTTGGCGTCGAGGTAACCCTGGTGTATCCGGGATATTTCCGAACCAATTTCCTGTCAAAAGGCTCGGTGCAAACACCTGCTCATCCAATTGCTGCCTATGCGTCTGCTCGCGAATCGGAACAAGCTCACCTGAATGAAATCGATGGTAACCAACCCAATGATCCTGAAAAGGCGGCTGAAGTGCTGATAGAAGTAAGTGAGCAAGAAGCACCTCTTGTGCATTTATTTCTGGGTAAGGACGCTTACAAATATGCCGGAGTGAAGATCGAGAGAATTCAAGCAGAAATGGAGAGCAACGAGCAGTTGGGGACCTCCCCTATTCTTTGCTATAATGATTTCCTTAATTCTTTGAATATGAGGCAATAAACTGCTTTGGACTAAATCACTCAAATATCTCTTACTCACGCGAAGTTCAGAAGCAAACCATTCAAGCTTTGGAATGCCTTCTTTTTCGATGATAAGGATGGTATCGATTAAACGGTGTCTTTTGTATTGTATCGGTTTTAAAAAATGATTTTTTATTTAGCATTAGTGATTTTGAATACAAAGGCATTATAGTCTTCGAGTTCATAATCATTAGGATCGAAATCGGGCAAGGCAATAGTAAGGTCTTTGCCGGAAGTGGTGTATTCCAATGATTCCCCCGTAGCCAGCAATTCTACTTTGCTACCTTTCTTTACTTTTATGTTTTTGATTGTCAGTTTTTTACCCGGCCACTTCGGACTAATGGCATAGACATTATTTCCTTTGGAGGTGAAGAATAGTTCTTTCACCGCTTTACCCGGCTGTTGGTCTATGGTCTGCTTGAGGATGTAATCTCCCTCTACATACGACTGGCCTTCTTCTAATAATTCAAATTCCCGGTCGCCGGCGGACCACTGGAAGGGGCGTTTCCACTTACGGGTTCCGTATATAGCCTCTCCGTTGGTTTCCAGCCACTTACCGATTTGCAGTAGCCGCTCCTGCATGATGACGGGGATTTTTCCAGCCGCGGTAGGTCCTACGTTTATGCACAGGTTTCCTCCCTGGCTTACAATATCGGCCAGCATGAGAATCAGCATCTGTGCAGAGTTGTAGTCTTCTATGTCCTCGTTTCGATTGTAGCCGAAGGATAGCCCCATCCCTCTGATTTCCTCCCAGGGCTTATCGAAGTTCACTTCTTCCCTGAGATATTCTGTGGTGAAGTAACCTCCATGTTTGTGACGCTGGCCTTTAACCCACCGGTCGTTGATAACCACATGTTCTTTTACCGGGGACTCGTTAAACAGCCAGGCCAGGAGTTCGGTGCTCTTCCAGTAGGTATCGTCTTTTTCCCATTCGCCATCGGCATAAATGAGGTCTGGTTTATAGTTCGTCACCAAGTCCTTGAATTGGGGATGGTAATAATCGCTCACAAATTTGTCCAGGCCGGCGCGGTACCATGGGTGATACCATTCGTAGAGGGAGTAATAAAGCCCGGCTTTCAAGCCGGCATCTTTCATGGCTTTTACATAGTCTCCCACTAAATCTCTTTTGGGCCCGGTCTCGGTGCTACTCCACAGGTAGCCTCGTGATTCAGTGGAATGCTTGTCAGGCCATAGCGTAAAGCCGTCGTGGTGTTTGGAAGTCATGATAACGTATTTGGCACCCGATCTTTTGAATAATTCCGCCCACTTCACCGGGTTATATAGCTCTGCTTTCCACAGCTTGGCGAAGTCAATGTAATTGAAGTCTTCTCCATAGGTCTTTTTGTGGAATTCAGGGATTTCCTGTCCGGTAAATTTTCCATTGCCGAAAATGGATTGGCTGGTAAACCACTGAAGGTACCACTCTTCGTAGGTGCCCTTTGGCGACCAGGAGGGTACAGAGTATGGTCCCCAATGGATAAAGATGCCAAATTTGGCATCTTCAAACCATCCTGCCACCGGCCGGCTGTCCAACGATTCCCAATCGGCTGTGTATTGCTGAGCATTTACCGCGCTATTAAAAGCAGCGACAATCAGAGATAGAAAAATGATTTTACCGACTATACGCTTCATATTTAAATGTGGTTATTTGGATGCAAAATTTTTAAATACACCCGGACATTCCAAAATTATTTTTACATTTCTCCAAGCCTTGTGTATACCTTCTCTACAATGTCTTTCATTCTGATATCCACAGCGGGTAGTACCGGAAGATTAGAAGAGGGTTTATCCAAATAGAAGTAGGCGGTGGCAGAGACGTCGTCGTCACGATAGAAGTTGGTAGAAACACCACCCGGAAATTCTTCGTCAGTCACTTTGGGTGGGTTTTCCATGTCAAGGTAGCGCTTGGCAGCATCGTATCCGTCATTTTCTACATATGACCATACAGGGGTTATGTCAGCACCTTCTTTATTCATTCTGATAATATTTCCTTTCTGTGAATTGCCTATTTGCTGGATAGTGACTTGGCAATCCCGGTGAAAATAAACGGGATCGTAGGTGTGGAAGCGATAGAACGTGTAGAGGTCATGTTCTTTGTTCGACACGGTACTTCCCTGAATTTTATTAATAAATTCTCCTTGTCCCCAGCCCGTCCCGATATAATCTTCCGTACCGGTGCCTACCAGGGTAGGAAATGTGTGGTCTCCATCGAGGTAGATCTTTACTTCCCCCTCACCAAACCACGTACCACGGTATTTTTCATTTCCGATCACGCCAATGTTGGTTCCCAGATAGCGTCCCCTTCCTTGCACTTTTGGCAGAATAGTATAATCTATCCCTTTTGTAGTAGCCGTATCCCGGTTCCAAAAAGTGTGGAAATACATGATATCATCTTCCAGTTGGAGTACTTTTACAAGGTTGATTTTGTAGTAGAACATCAAAAATTTTTCGGATTCATTGACAATTTCAACTTTTCCGGATTTGCGGAAAGGCATAGGCACAGAACAATTGAAAGAGCGACCTTCGGGCATGGAAAAAAATACGTTTTCAAAAGGGCGCATCAATCCCAGACCAATACCGAAAAAGTCTGTAAACGGTGCGGATACAGCGGGTTTGGCTTCACCATCCCAGTACATATGGATACTAACTTTTCTGCGGTTTTCCTGTGTCCACCCAAAAGAATTGGCTATCCAGATTTTAGTAATGACGCCTGGCCCTTGCTGATCGAAGATCACCAGGGTGTCGCCGGGGCCAATCATACTGAAGGCATCTCCTTTAGCTCCTTTGTTTGTCATTCCGCCTCGGCCCTTTTCTCCTTTCTTATTTTCTGAGCTTATCCAGCGGGTCTCAACGCCCGGAGGAGCGGCTTTATAGTATTTGTTGATATCATAAAGGGAAAAATTCTTATCTTCGGAAACGGGCGCGGTGCAACTTGTGGTGGTCATTAATCCCACCATGCTTAAAATGGTTATAAAATTCTTCATTTTTGTTGGGTCCAATAGGGGTTTAGTGAATAGATTGAAATATATTTTCGATAATCTCATGTAGCTTGGTTTTCGTATGGATTATTCACTTATTTTCAAATAGTCAAATCCTAACTGATCGGCCTTTGGGTTTTGCTTATTGGCGCCTTTGGCGATCATTAATACTGTGTTATTTCCTTTTTTGATAAAACCATTATCGACAGTGTATTTTTTCAGATTTAGCGAATCACTATACAAGTCCAGGTTTTCAAAAATGCGTTGGCCGTTTAAGTACATATCTACTGTGATATACTCCGGAGCATGAGTGAAAACGGCATCCAGTTTTCCTTTTCTATCTTTTTCAGAATAAAAAACAGTCTTCAGTGTATCTTCTTTTTTAATCCCTTTCCAATACAGGTGGTTCCGGGCACTCCACTCATACGAAAGGAAGGCCTGGGTAAGCGTTTCTCCTCCGGTTACTTCTTTTACTTCAAGGCTCTCTCCTTCAAACTTATCCGAATGTTTTACCGAAAGCTGCACTGCTTCCATGTTACCCATTACTTCGGCTTTGGCTTCTTTTGTGCCATACCAAAAGGTAGTAGGTGCATAATCCATCCGGGTATTTCCCCAATGCCATAGTTCTATGTCGAATTTGAGCGACCTTTCGAAAGGAATTACGTCCAATATCCTCCAGCGGCTATTGACACTTATACCCGGACTTCTATTACCATCTCCAATAGGCTGGGCAATGAAAGGAGAATCGTCCTTTTGGTAGGTTTTTACCCGTGTGCCCGCTTGGTATTTTCGATAGTTGATCTGGTAGTAAAGCACATCCTCTACTTCTTCTGTTGCTTGCTGGTAGGTTACTTTGCAATGTTTGGCAAAGGGTAAGGGAAAGTAGAGATTGTTTCCTGCGAAAATACCGCCATCTTCAAGAAATGCGGATACTCTTTTGGAAAGAGGTTCGCCTACATGTTCGTTGTATGCAATCAAGTCATCGATGCGGCCCTCGATCTGCGGGGTTTCGGAATGATCGAAATAAAACCGCAATGTGCCTTGGGAGAAATAATGTGCATGCCATGTACTCTAAAAACGTACGATGACGCCAGGCCCTTCCACATCCATAAGCGCCCGTTCTTTTCGACCATCGATGGTTTCTACGCCTATATATTGTTTGGCATCAGCATTGTCAAACCATCCGGGCCGGTCAGGGGAAACGGCCTTCCTGGAATAACTACTGGCCTGCAGGGTTTTAAAGGGATGTTTGTCTGCTTTTGCCAAGGCATCCCTATCCAGCATTTCCTGTAGCAAGGTTTCGGTGGTTATGTCATATTGCGCCGGGATACATGATACATTCAACGTTAGTATGAATAACGCTATACGTTTAAAACCAGTTTTTTTCAAGCTCATTGTATTTTTCACGTTTATTCAGTTAATAAGTAACCGATAATTAGCCCAACGCATAGAAAGGCTTTAGTAGTTCGGCCTCCGGTTTATGGGTACCATCATTGTATGAACAATCCAAAATTATTGACAGTAATAAAACTCACCATTTAATAAGCATAATTATCGTTGTAAAGCTCAACACATACACATTTTTGTTCAATGTTCAATTTGGCTGATTTTGTGTATATTTTATCTTCACATTCAATCAATCTGTCCTTGATATCCCTAGATGAGTTAAAAATTAGTCGAAAAATCATAAATTAAAAGAAACAAAAAAATCAAATGGATCTCATTGAAATAAGCACATCTCTTTTTTCATTGCTGTTTTCTTTTTGAAATACACTTGGCGTTACTCCATATTGTTTTTTAAAACAAACACCAAAATAACTGAGGTCATTAAAACCTGTTTGATACGCTACTTCTGATATGTGAATACTTTTGTCTTCCAGGAGCTGTGCTGCTTTTCTTAAACGGATGTTTCTGATAAATTCATTGGGAGTCAGATTCAACAGGCCCTTGATTTTTCTATACAACATGGAATTGCTCATTCCCAATTCATCACAGAGCACTTTTACAGTAAGTTCCGGGTCACTCAAATGATTTTCCACAATGGCTTTAGCTTTTGACAATACCTTTTCATCAAAGGAGGTAGTAACGATTTTATTTGGCTCGAGAAAAGCCCCGGTATTAAATTTCTTATGAATTTCGTTTCTTTTTTTCAATAAAGACTCTATACGAGAGAATAATACCTGCATATCCATAGGTTTGGTTAAGTAGGAATCTACCCCAGCTTCATATCCAATGGCCCGGCTATCATCACTGGCGTTGACTGTGACGATGATGAAAGGAATATGACTGGTATTCAAATCATTTTTAACAGCCTTGCAGAGCTGATAGCCATCCATTCCGGGAATCATTAAATCGGAAACAATTAAATCCACCTCATTTTCATTGGCTAAATCAAAAGCTTCTTTCCCATTTACCGCAGTAATGATATGATAATACTTTTCCAATTGAAGGGCCACAAGTGTTAGAAAATCTTCATTATCGTCAACAATGAGGATGATTTTCTTTTGACCCCGCGTGATCTTTGAGGTATCTTTTATTGGCATGTGGTCTTCTGAACCTCGGTAAGATAGTGTATCACCCGGAATCATTGGATTCGTTTCAGACAGGGTATTGCCACGGTGAGAAGATAGTGAGATGGGTAATTGTAAGGTAAAAACAGAGCCTCTGTCTGGCTCACTCTCTACCTTGATCGAACCTCCTTGTAAATTTACCATGTTTTTAGTCAGCGCCAATCCTATTCCAATACCCGTATCATTCCCACCCGATGTTCTATAGAACCGGTGGAATATATGCTTAAGATGCTCTTTGGGAATACCGCGGCCATTATCTTTGACTTTGATCATCATCCATCTTTCATCCGCTATCCATAGACTTTCAACTTCTAATGCAATAACTCCTCCTTTTTTGGTGTATTTAAATGCATTTGATAAAAGGTTATTCAGGCAAATGTCAAGTTTTTCTTTGTCCACAAATCCATCCCCGATTCCCGAAGTTTTCAATTGGAAAGCGATGTTTTTTTCCTCGGAAATCACCAGGTAGTTTTCATAACTTTCCCGGATAATATCATCCAGGTTATGCCTGCTCAGCAACAACTTCAAATTTCCTGCTTCAGCTTTTCTAAATTGCAGCATCTGTTTGATCTGATAATGGAGCTTATCTACATTCCGCCGGAACATACCGGGAAGTGTTTCACATTCCGGTATATCATATTTGGATAATTTTTCGGATAATATCAACAGTATGGAAAGGGGGGTTAGCAATTCATGCGACAGGTTGGTGAAAAACTGTAATTTAAACTGGTTTAGTTTTTCTGATTTGGTTCTTTCCAAATGCTCGATCTTAAGCTTTTGCCTGGCTTTCATTTGATTCCTGTACAGG
Source organism: Agaribacillus sp. DX54 (assembly GCF_056858335.1). NCBI lineage: Bacteria > Pseudomonadati > Bacteroidota > Cytophagia > Cytophagales > Splendidivirgaceae > Agaribacillus > Agaribacillus sp. DX54. The sequence continues at coordinate 138,138 of NZ_JBXEQE010000015.1, read as the reverse complement.
ATAAAAACCATTAAGATAACCCCGAGTATGGTCGTGATATACAAGGTATAAGCCCACCAGGTAAAATAAGGCGCAGTGGTCACCGTGATGGGTAACACGGCCATTTCACTATTCCATCTCCCCGTGGCGTTGGTACCCATCACCTTGAAGGTATATTGACCCGGTTCCAGATTCATATAGGTTGCGGTCCTTAAATCTGCGGAGACAATCTGCCAGCTATCCTCCAGACCTTCTAATTGATAAGCATAACGGGTTTCAGGGGAAGCCCTCATATCGAGCGCGGAAAAAGATATGGAGAACAGGTTGTCATCATATTTGATCACAAACGGATTCTTTTGGTGAAAAGATTGTGCATTAAATATCTTTTTGCCGGTTTTTAAATGGGTAAAAGCAATTTTTGGAATAAATACGTCTTCTTTTTCCAAAGATGCGGGGTTAAAAAGGTTGAACCCATTATGACCACCGACATATATATGGCCATTTTTATCGCGCACCATGGCTCCTTTGATAAATACATTGCCCTGCAAGCCATTGGCGGATGTGTATACGTCTATATTGTAATCTTCCTCCCCGGCACTCAGGCGTAATAATCCCTGATTGGAAGTTGCCCAAATATGGCCGCCATGGTCTTCGGTGATAGCATATATGATTTGGTCATCCATTCTGTCGATGGCTAAGGGAGCATGATATTTACCTGTAGATTCATGCCATATTTTCAGGCCTTTATTCAGGGAACCAATCCATAACCGGTCCTTACTATCAAAGAATAAACAGTTAATAGAAATGGGGGGCTGTCCCGTATTTTTTATAAGATACTCAAATCTTACGGAATCTTTTCCCTTCCTTACCGGGATAGCTGATTTTATCAGTTGTCCTTCAAATGTAGATACATATAGGTAACCCTGCCTGTCAAAAGCAATGGCGGAAATGGTTTGGCCTTCCAGTGAAACCGATGACCGGATCTCAGGATTATAGTATTTAACAGTATGGTTATTAAATCCACCGTGTTTGTGCAAAGTAACCCTGAATAAACCATTTTCCGTGACTGCCCATAGATAATTCGCGTCTTTTTTCACGGAAGTTATCTTCCTGGCATTTAGTTTTTTATTCCCTTTTCCCCGCAACAAACGGATGTATTTACCTTTTTCCGGATCAAACTTAATCAAACCTTTGTATCTTGTACCCATCCATAAGTTGGAATCCTGGTCCCAGGTAAAGTTATTTACTGTATTAATGTCCAGTTTTTCTAATGTCCTGTATGCGGGGATATCGGAATAGTGCACAAATTGCGCTTTATCGAAATCGTACCTGCCAAATCCCAGGCTTTTTACGCCTATTAACAGCCTGTTTTGACGATCAAACGAAAAGGAATAAACAGTTTGCGTCTTCTTTTGTCTATCGACCTCGGTAATAGCGTATGCATAAAACTTTTTTTTATGAATATCTGCTTTATTTACTCCGCCCCCGGTGGTACCCAACCATATGAGCCCTGTCCGGTCTCTCATCACAGATCGCACGACGCTATTCGTTAAAGATCCTTTGTTTTTTTCATAATTATGGATATGAATTTTCTCTGACAATGGGTTTTGTATGATACTCAAACCATGAGGAGACCCTACCCAAAGGCTGCCATAGTCATCATGTACCATGTTAAAAATAATATCGCCCAATATAGTATTATCCGTGTGGTTTTTCCTTTCCAGCCATTGTATAATCCTGGGTCGGTGCGGTATGGAAACGTCGACGGCATAGAGGCCATTATCCCAGGTACCCACCCACAAAATGTTATCAGTGTATTCATACAGGGAATTAATTACATTGTGCTTCCCGGTTTTATGGCTGAAGTTAAAAATCTTGAACCGGCTGAAAGAGGAATCCTGTTCATTGAATTTGGCTAATCCGGATCCCCAGGTGGCTACCCAAACGATATCCTGTTGTGATACCAGCACATCACGAATATTGGAATTCCCACCACCACTGTTAACAGAGCGAAAGTGAATGAGCGAATCAATCCTGGTATCATACAAAAACAGTCCTGTAAATCCCCCAAACCATATTCTTCCTTTTTTGTCCAGGTCTATGGCAAGTACCTGATCACTTACGGATTTTGCCTTGATTAATTCGGTAGGTTTGATGACATCTGTACTACCCGCTTTTTTGTCATATATAAGAACTCCGTTAGAAGTCGCAAACCACAATTTTCCGGCCTCATCTTCAGTGGCCTCATGAAACTTAACATTTTTAGAGGAAAACTTAACCAGTTTATCGAAATCTCTCACCTCATAACCATCGTAACGGTAGAGCCCCTCATTGGTACCGAACCATAGAAAATTATCACTATCCTGAAAAACCATATTGCATTCATCGGAGGGTAAATTTTCATTGGAGGTAATGGATGAAAACTGAAGTGACTGATAATCTTGAGAAACTACTTCTGGAAATGAAAAGAAGAGCATACTTACTAGTAAAAAATATCTCATAGTCCGGTTTTCATTGGTTTTTATGTTACCTGAAAGATACTAAGATTAATGATTTTTAGCTAATGCTGTAATCGCCAAATATGAGGCAAAAAATATCATGGTCTATGCCAGAACCCTACGCCCTTTTCAATTTCAACCGCGTGTTTCCAGGGGGACTATCAAATAAAACGAGGTTGTCTCAAAAGGGTAAACATATTCGGGTACCTTGAGAAAAATCCCCAATACAAAAAACCGAGGCCGTTCAAATTACTTTTGAGACGGCCTCGTCTTATCCGGCCAGGGTCAAAGAAAAAAATCCCCTGAACCATCGGCCTTATCTTTTTATTTTAATATAAGGGGGCAGGGAATAGACCATCTTATTTTTCATTTCCACAAAAGCCTTTAACGCGTAGCTCCGGTTTTCCTTAAGCATGACATAGGGTATCTCAACTTTAAACCTATTGGCTCCTACCATTTCGGCCGTCACCTTACTTTCTTCCACGTTCAAATAAGAAATGTCTGCATAAGTTATCCCGGCCTTTAAATTTTTATGGCGTTTCACATTTTCCGCAACAACGTATATTAAAAATTTGTCTTCTTTTTTTTCCACTTTTTCAACGGATACAAACGCAGCTTCATCCCGGTGAATAACTGTAGCGATGTTGGGATAAAAATCTGCTTCCCCTGCATCGGAGTAGGCTATAACCGTATAGAAGTTCTTCCCGTCCCGGGAAGTAGTGTCGATGTAGCTATTTCCGGTAATCCCGGTGGCCAACACTTCAAAATCATGGGGTGCATTGCCTCTGAGTATCTTAAAGTAAACGGGCAGTGGTATGGTATCCTGCCTGATCCACTGAAGCACGATATCTCCTGCGGCATTTTCTCTGGCAGAGATATTTCTTGCCGGTAAGGGAATGTACTTATAACAGGTAACTGTTTTGGCCTCCGAAGGTTTCCCCTTTCCGAGACCATTGTATGCGATTACGCTTACCTCGTAGGGCTGGTCAAAAGTAAGTCCGGCGAGCCTGTAGCCAAATACACTTTTTGCGTCTTCAACTTTGTTCACGCTTCCATCTAAGGATCTTAAATGCACCTCATAACCGGAAGCGTTTTCCACACTTTGCCAAAAGACGGTCACCGTAGTATCTCTCCTGCTTACCTTGAAAATTTGTGGTCTCTCCGGAAGGTCAGTGGTCAGCTTTACCTGGTTGGAAGGAGCACTCTCGCCGAATTGGTTACAGGCCATAATTTGAAAGTAATAAGTTCGTTTCCCGGCCAGGCCTGTTAGCTCATGGGCGGTAGCTGTAGCTGGTAAAACAACGGATTTTTCAAGCTTATCCGGGCTTTTACCGTATATCAGCCGGTATCCCGTGAGATGTTCACCCGGCCACCACTTCAGGCTTACTCCCCTGGCCGTGACTTTACTGTCGTAGATTCTGGTGGCCAGGGGAGTAACCGGGCGTTGATTTTTCCAGTCGATCAGGGTGACACTATGAGGAAAAATTTTCAACGGTTCTCTTTTTTTAATCATTTCATTTGTCCTTTTCACATCTCTATTTTTAGCTTCTTTAGACCAGATGTAAGACTTCCGGTATGCGGCATTCAGGGGCTTTCCATCAATAAACAGCTCATAATCATGATATTCTCCCGAACGATTGGTAATGGCCAGGTAATCCCTGCCATTGGTTCCCCGGAAGGCTCTGGCATATACGGCGGGTTCCCTGTTGTCTTTCAATCCAGGCACTTCGGCGGTGTTGGTTACCAAGGTCTCGTAGGTGAAATCGGTGTAATTAAGCGCTTCATGAAGGAGTTGAAGTGCTTTTCCTTCATCGGATGGCTTCACACCTGTACGAATATTATTTGTATTGATCTTTTTTCCCTGTTTAAAAGCATCGAGGATCACCTGATTTTTTTTCTCTTTTGGGTGAAACTTGTTGCTAATCTCATGAGCGCCGATGAGAAAAGTATTTTTATGTTGTAGTTGGCGTAATATATACTCGGCATTATAAATCGCAGCAATAATACCAGTGACAGGCCGGTTCCACACACCGAATTCAGTAATCAACATAGGGATATCCTGCCTGGTATAGTACTCTATGTCTTGCATAGCTTTGGGAGAGGTAGCCTCAATCACCTTGGTATTCACCCGTCTGCAGGCCTGGTCAAAGGATTCAACGCCACCCACATGAGGCGCATAAGAGTGTTTGGAAAATACGTTCCAATAGGCCCCCTTTTCTTCCTGATAGCGATGGATCTCCTTCATAAACCCCCAGATACCGTCCCAGGTAAAGTTTAAAGCCAGCTTTGCCCCGGGGAAGACTTTACGGATCTCATCTGCATGGGGTTTCATTTTTACGGCATAGTCATACCCGTCGTTCCACCAGTAGCGATTCCGCCCCGGCACATAAAAATAAGGCTCATTACAAAACTGCCAAACTTCCACTTCCATTTGGTTATGCTTAACAAAACGGGCCAGCGCAGCAGTCATTTCCGGGGTTTCTGTAAAACCATTCACGGTGATCACCAACTTTCCACGTACCTCCCCGAGGACCTGGTAAAGGTCCGAAATTCTGTGAGGGCCTTTCACCTGAGTAAACCGGTGCCCGGTGAAGTACTGTTTTTGATGATCCATCATATAGATATAGTCGATATTATACAAACCGGTAGCCGCAGAAAAAGCATCACCCATGGTACCGGAAAAATACCGGAGCCATCCGGGGCGTAGCTGGCGAACGGCTTCCTGAAAATCCGGATGTGTATAGTTCCATACCTTGTCGGCGATACGAACATTAAAGCCGCTGACACCCGTTACCAGGGCATGCCCTTTGTCAGAAATAATCCTGATTTCCCCTTTCAAAGCTTTGTTTCCCTGTGCACAGCAAGCCTGGCATAGTATTGCCCACAGTATGCTCAAAAAATATATTCTCTTCATATACTATTTCTCATGATTTTCATCCGATACAAACATTTAATCGATGAATACACAAAATGGAGTGACATTTGATGATCGATAAGCGTCCCCTGTTTAAATAAGGTCTCACAATTATGATGTGGGATGTTTTCTGTTCATATCCCGCTTTATTTAGACCATTCTTCGAATCTCAGATCCAGTTCCGGTGACTGGCGTTGAATTAAGGTGTCTGTTACTTTGTACCTGGTGCCTCCGTTTACATATTCATAATTTAAATAAAAAGTGTTTTCCCCGGCGTCAAATACGCCGCTTCCTTCAATTTCAGCCACATCATTTCCGGGTACACTTTCCACAGAAACCGTATTGTCACCATTTACCCATAGTTTCAGGTGGTAAGTGGCATTGTTTGAAGAGGTTAATGTTCCTATACCTGAAGTTGTGACGGAATCGACACCCAATGTGGTAAATGTCCAGGTTTGATTCTTTACCAGATCCCTGTTGGTATATGCTTGTTCAGCTACTACCTGATCATTGACATCAAGTTCCTGTTCCACTCCTTTGTGGTAGTAAATACCATGCAGGGGGCTGATGTATTTTACGACCAAAACAGTATAATTTTTAGCAGCTATCTGCTCATTACCACTTTGATCGAAACGTCCGGATAGAATGGAATCGGCCGAGGTTTCTTTAATCACCAAGGGCAGCGCATAGGTATTGGCTGTAGCCAGTGCATCGCTGGTAAAGGCATCTTTATCCAGTGTGACGGTGATATCTCCGATGAACTTCCCCGGAGGTATCACCATAGTGGAAGTATTACTCAGCGAATAATAGTCGGCTGGTAAGGGTGTAAAAGTCTGCCTCCCTACAACACTTTCCTCCTGCAATAAAAGCGGATCGATTTCAAAGGTGGCAAATTCTTCGGCTTTATTACTGCGCTTACCCGCTAAAGCCACCCCTACTTTGAAAGACATCTCATCATCTGCTACGATGGTTCTCAGGGGTCTTTGAGTAGCAAAGTAGACCGCTGTAAATTCGTGATCATTCACAAATTCGTCGTACCCTTCGCAGGCTGCGAAAGCCACTGAAAGCAGGCAGATTAAGGTATATATTTTCATGGTGTTCATTTCATTCATCTTTTTAAATGTTACCAGCCCAGATTATTTTCCATATTGGGGCTTTTCATCAATTCATCATAGGGAAGGGGCAGGTAATAATCACGGATGTTATCAAAATTCCGTTCCTCGACATCCATGGAAGAATACTGAAAATTATCATCGATGTCTTTCGCTATTTCCACTCCTCTTACGGTTTCATTGAGCGGAAGGACCCATCTCCTCATGTCGAAAAACCGGTGATTTTCAAAAGCGAGTTCAAGCCGTCTTTCATTTTGTATCAATATCCTGAAAGCATCTTTACCCTGTGCTGCTACTTCATCCACATAGGTATTGTCATTGATGCCGGCGGCATTTCGGATAGATTTGATAATATCGGCCGCGGACTGGCCGATGTCCGGGCCCACACCCTCGGGTCCGTACGCCTCATTGGCAGCTTCTGCCAGGTTTAGATAGCTTTCCGTTTTCCTGAAAAGCACGTGATAGTGATGGTCATTACCAGGGTTTTCAGGATTGAGGAGCCCACTACGCACTGAAAGCCACTTTCTCAGGTAATAGCCGGTACGGGTGGCCTCCTGGTGACCTGTTCGGGAGTCTTTACCTCCGGTAAATGTTTCGATAGCTTTCCCATTCAGGGTGCTCCCATTGTAAAAAACCGTGAGATCCAGCCTGCTATCACGCCCCTGGTAAGGGTTTTCAGGATCATAACCTGACCTGACATCGGAAATAGGAAATCCATTCTGCGTGGGAAAGGCATCCACAAGGTTTTGCGAGGGCCCTGTAAAAGCATCACCATATTCAAGAGGAGGATAATGCCGCAGTTCCATGCCGCGGCTATTAAAGTACTTCCTCCAGATAAATTCATCAGGGGTATTGTTACTGTTAAAATGGTTGGTGCTCAGGCTTTGAAAGGCTCCGATATTATCTACAGCTTCCTGGGCCAATGTTGCTGCCCTTTCCCATTTTTCCCGGTACTTTACAGCATCATTGACGAAAAACTGCCCTATACCGGTAATCTGGGTAACCTCGTCGGGTTGGTACGCCGGACTGGCGGCGTATAATGACACACGGGATTTTAAGGCGTAAGCCGCCTGCTGACTTGCCCTGCCTATCTGGACATTGCCCACCACAAGGTCGGCTCCTTTATATGTCAGCGGGAGGTAGTTGATCGCAGTATCGCAATCTGCCAGAATCTGCAGCGCACATGTTTCATAGGTATCTCTCCGGACTGCTTCCAGATCCCTGGCTTCTTCTTCACCGGGTGTTTTGGTGATGATGGGGTATCCCAGTGCTGAACCTGAATTGGTTTTGCCACCAAATTCATGCAGTAATTTAAAGCCCCACCAGGCGCGTAAAAAATAAGCTTCCCCTTTGAGCCTGACCTTGGTTAAAGAATCTGTTTCAGGCTTTTCCAGGTTGTAATTTACATGGTCGCCCAGGCCATGGTCCAAAAACAGATGAATATTTCTGAATTGGCTATAAGCCACATCCCAATTTCCTATGGGATTTGACCAGGGACTGATGCCACCGGTAGCCGCATCATAGATGGAAGTATTAAAAGCATTCGTAACCGCGTTGTCTGTAGCTACATCAAGAAAATTGTTGTTGTAGCTATCGAACTGACCGGGAATGGCAGCATAAGCATTCATCAGGATGCCCTCGATTCTCTCCGGAAGGGTGTAAGCGAATTCTTCAGTGTAAGTAACATCGATCCGGGGATCTAACTGATCCTCACATGACCAAAGTGAAATCCCCAGCAATAAAGTAAAGTATTTCAAATATGTCTTTTTCATCATCTTTAAAAGGTTAAAAGCCTACCGAAACACCACCGGTAATGGTTCTGAAAACCGGGTAGTTCAACACCCCTGCATTGGGCACTTCGGGATCCAGATCATCGAATTTCGACCATACGAAAAGGTTTGTTCCGCGGACAAAAATTCTGATGGATTTAGCGATCCACGCGCCATGGGTAAGTGTATAACTCAACGCTACATTTTTCAATCTGAAAAATGAAGCATCCTCCAGCCAAAAGGTGGAATTTCTGAAATTATTGCGTCCGTCTGTCGTAGTTAATGCAGGGTATTTACCTTCCGGGTTGTTTACCGGGTGGTAACGGTTGTTGGCCAGCACTGAATATTTACCCTCGCCGGTATTCCAGTAATAATTGTTGTTTTGATACCTGTCGACCCCCAGTTCTGAAGTTCCTAATACAAAAAGGCCAAATCGTTTATAGCTCAGATTTAACTGTACCCCTAATGTAGTTCTGGGAAAGCTGTTACCAATGCTCTTTTGGTCCCGCGGGTCTACGAGGCCATCATCATTCAGATCTTCGTAGGCAATGTAACCCGGGCCATACTTTCCGAAGAGTTGTCCCGGGGCATTTAAAACCTGGTCTGCACTTCTAAACAATCCTGCATCGACCAAACCAAACATTTCGTCGGAGGACTTGCCGGTTCGTCGTAAGGCTTCGTCCTCATGGTGGATCTCGTCTGTTACTTCTACTTTGTTTTTTGAATAGATAAAGTTAACACCTAACTGGTAGTGAAAATCGCCGGAAGTATTCGACCAGGTAATAGTACCTTCAAGTCCCTGGTTGGATGTTTCCCCGAGGTTTTCAGGCCTGATCAGTCCGCCGGCAAGTGTGGAATAAGTATTACCGGGAAAGACGATGATATCTGACCGGTATTCATTGAAGTAGTTTAGCTCAAATTGCAACTGATTCCCAAATACCAACCCTTCCAATCCTACATTCACCTCTCTCGATTGCTCCCAACCCAGGTCGGGGTTACCAAAAATGACAAATGCTGTCCTGGGCTGTCCTGTTTGATTTCGTACCCCGAACCGGACAGTACCCTGATTGACAAAACGATTTTCATAAAGATAATAACCGATGTCTCCTTCATGCCCCAGGATACCATAGCTGGCTTTCAATTTGAGAAATGTCAGATTTTTACTACCGGCCAAAAAACCTTCTTCCGAAAGCACCCAGGCCGCTCCCACCGCCGGAAAAAATTGATACCGGTTATCTTTTTCAAACCGGTTACTACCCATGTAGGCCATGGTTCCCTCCAAATAGATCTTATCACGCAGACCATACGTCAGGCGAAGTACAGTATTGGTATTTTCAATATCCTGCAAGCGTGTATCATTTTCATTCCTGAAATAAAAATGGGAAAGATCGGCTGTCAGCACATGGTCACCGAATACTTTTGAGTAGGATAGATTGGATATCCATCCCGTATTCCGGCTGATATTATCCTGCTGGCGAAATTGCTGATTCTGAATTACACGCTTTCGCAAATTAAAATATACAGTGGTGTCCGCTCCCGTATTTGTGGTTGTATGAAAAGGGGCGTAGGTAATGGGGGTCAGCACCTGCCCGTTCTGGAGATATTGGTAGTTGTCGAAAGTGAAGGTACTGCGCACTGACAATCCTTGCACAAACGCTCCTAAATCCAAATCCAAACCCAGGGCTGTCTGACCGAAAAAGTAGTTGTGTTCCCTAAATCCTCCATAACGCAAATCTCCGTACAGATTATTGGTATGACGGAAGCTGCCGCCCAATGGAGGCACTACCTCCTCACCGACTTCCGTAGCGATTCCCTCAAAATCCGGATCGTTAATGAGCAATGGGTATTCATTGGGACGGTGGGTTCCTATTGCTGTGAAAACCTGGTCCTGGTTCAGTTTTCCCCATTTCCGGGTTTCAATGATGGCATTCCCTTGTACAATCGCTTTCAACGAGGGGCTAATTCCGATATTCAGGTTTCCGCGTATGTTCACCCGGTCTTCCACGGGTGTGCTTATATTTTCCACGCCTTCTATTCCTGTGTAGCCTAACATAAGCGCATATTGTGTTTCACTTGTACCCCCTGAGTATTCGAGTGTAGCCTTTCTAAAAGGCGTAGAAGGTCGCAGAAAATAATCATTGTAATCCACATCGGGATAACGCAGGTCATTTACACCGGAACTTTCCCTGTAACCGGCCAGGTCCTGCTCGGAATAAAAGCGTGCCAAACCATCATTTTCCCTGGCTTCATTATACAAGGCAGCATAATCGGCACTGTTCAGATAATCTGGCATCCTTGTCGACATACTGGTTCCGTACTGAGCTGTTGCCCTGATGATTTTCGTATTGGGTTTTCCTCTTTTGGTAGTGATCATTAAGACGCCATTGGCCGCACGGGGTCCATAAAGGATCTTGGCCGTGGCATCTTTTAACACCGCTACCGTTTCCACTTCTTCCGGGTTGATAAAACCGATGGGGCGTTCGATTCCATCCACTACAGTAATGATTTGATCATTATCACCTCTTGACAATCCCCTGAGAAACAATGAAGCGACATTGTTTCCCAATCCACTGGTATTGTTGCGTACGATAAGTCCCATGATTCTGCCCTGCAGTGTATTTTGAAATACTGCCTCAGGATAAGTAGCCAGTTCTTCACCGGTAACCGAAGTTATGGCGCCCACCAAACTTCGTTGCCGGGTCGACAATCCAGCGGGCAGTTGCACCTCATCCTTGTGCGTGGCAAAGATTAATGCTTTGCTCAGGGATAAGGTTTCCGGAATGCGCTCTTTTTTTAAATCGATGACTAGTTTTTTATAACCTTTTGCTTCAATAATCAAAGTCGAATTGGCTTTTGCTTCAATTGAGAATTCTCCCTCACTGTTGGTAAGTGTCTGTATAACACCTTCCCAGGAAGTGATCGACACATTGCGGATAGGGTTACCGGCTTCGTCGACAACCTTTGCTTTTACATGGATCACTTCCACCTTTGCATTCTTTTTCTGACCATAGGTGGTTCCGGTCCGGAACATAGAGATTGTGGCTACCGCCAACAAACCAAAAATTATCTTTTTTATATAGGATATAGCCTTCATTACCAACCGGGATTTTGTGCGAAATTAAGTAAGTTCTGTACATCATCTGCGGGTACAGGGTACCAATGGTGCCTGCGATCAAATACCCTGATTTCCGTTGACAGCGTGACCACCTCGTAAGTAAAATTCAGGGAACTCTTATCAGCCACTCCCCTGTGACCTGCCGGGGGAATCGCCCGGATTCCCCGGATGGGTTGGTTCAACACTTCTTCGGCGATCATCCATCTCCTGAGATCATGCCACCGGTGATTTTCGAACATCAGTTCGACAGCGCGCTCATTTCTAATGTGTTCACGAAACGCTTCTTTGCTTGCAGTAAACTCAGAAAGCACATCCGGCATACCGACCCTGTTCCTGATAACATTAATGGCTTCCACCGCAGTCATTGATAATCCGTCTCCGGTACCATTCGGACCATATGCTTCATTCATAGCTTCTGCATAATCCAGGTATATCTGGGCAACCCTTATGTAAATAGTATTAAGCCTGAAAGCACCATACAATCGCCGGCCGGCGTCGGCTCCTTCCCACCAGAATTTTTTACATACATAACCGGTTGCTTCCCGGTTTCTGGTGTTATTATTGTTCACGACGTTGTTCCAATCCCTGCCTCCTACATACATTTCCATATAGATAACCGCACCGCCCTGGCCGGTGCTCCATGGTTGCCCCGGTACAATCACATTGTTATAAAACCTCGGATCCCTGTTATCATAAGGATTCTGTGGATCATACCCTGATTCCGGGTGGTCAATGGGATATGCCAGCCCGTTATTGATCACTTCAAATTTATCTACCATGTTTTGTGTAGGACCGGTAAATGATGCCGCATCGTTACCGGTGCCTGCGGCATATCGCTGCGGAATATAATTTACCCGGAGGCCACGTGTCTGATCCCTGGAACCTGCATCCATATTATACCATAATGATTCATCACTGGCAAACACAAATTCGTGATAAAAGATGTTTTGGTATTCCGAGCCATCCATTAACCTGAAGGGTGCACCACCTGCATTACCCGCAATATAATCGAGCACCTCCTGTGCATATCGGGCCGCTACTTTGCATCTTTCGATATCATAATCCCTGACCTCTACCGAACTTAGGCCATTCTGCATCAGGGGACTGGCATCATATAAAGCCGCCATTGACTTCACTGCCAGGGCTGCACCTTTGGTAGCCCTGCCGTATTCCAGATCGTTCCATACGTGAGGCAGGTATTTAAAGGCGGAGTCCATATTAGCCACTACAAATTCATGAGACACGTGATAAGGTAATCTTTCAAAGTCCAGATTTTCATCAGAGCTGTAGGTCCGATCAAATATCGGCATCCCTCCCATCCGCATAATGATTTGAAAGTAGTACCACCCCCGGAAAAAATAAGCTTGTCCCAACAATTGTTCCTGTTGCTCTTTGGATAAAAATTCGGTTTCAGCCACCCTTTCCAGGATATTGTTGGTAATTCTTAAAGCATAAAATGCGTTATCCGGAACCGATCCGTTAAAACCTCCGGTTCTGTTGCTATCCCATCCGATTTCGCCAATGCCGGGTCTGTCGAACCATGCACCTGTGTTAATAATGGTATTGAGTGGTCCGATAAAGAGTGTTCCTGCTTCGTCGGATAACGCATTCACATTGGTACGTGACAAATTTTGTGAGTTCCATGAATGTATGTCCAATAAGGCCCTGTAGCAATTATCGAGATAACCACGGATCGATTCAAAATTTGAAAAAACTTCTTCTTCTGTGATTCCCTGCTCCGGAGTTTTATCCAGGTAATCCTCACAACTGGTCATCACCAGCCAAAGCATGATGAGTAATACTTGATTGATTTTCATAATGGATACTGCTTAAAATGACATCCTGAATCCTGCATTATATCTTCTGACCACCGGATAAACGCTGGTGCCGTTGGTCTCAGGATCAATTCTGGGATCTAGTTTGGTGAAGGTCAGCAGATTGTTCCCGTTCACATATAGCTGGAGTTTCTTGATACCCAGGTTCTCGAGCCTGGCCAGTTTGATCCGGTAACTCAATTCTGCATTCTTGAGCCTTATATAAGTGCCGTCTACATAAGAATAGGTACTATTCGTAAAGTTGTGGGCCGTATTGGCGATATGCAATGACGGCTTCTTTGCTCCTTCCGGATTATTGACGGTCCATCTACTGGTAACATCCGTCTGGGCCATGATAAAATTGTTTGGAAAGTCCCAAAGGATCAGGTCGGGAATTTCAAAGGATACATCCGTAACACCATAAAGCAGGGCATTAAAATCAAGATTTTTCCAACTAAAGCCCACATTCAGTCCGCAGGTAGTTTGTGGACGAAGCGCATGTTCCATGGGCACCGCATCAAGGTTGTCCGTAATTCCGTCTGCATTGTAATCCACATAAAGAAAATCTCCGGGCACCAAAGCAGCAGGTGCTATGCCCTGGTTAGGCGTGGTATAATTATAGATGTCATCCAGGGAGTTATAATATCCCCCGTTGATGTGTCTTCTTTGGTAACGCAGCGGTTTACTTTCATCCTTGAGGTAGTCCGCCTGTCGTGCAGGATCATCCGCAAAAACAATTCTGGTATCGAACCAGGAAAAATTTCCCCTGATATAATACCGGAAGTTCGCCCCAATGCGGTCATTCCACCCCAACTCTATTTCGAAGCCTTTGTATTTTTCTTCCCTGATATTGGCTTCGGGTGAGGTGTTGCCAAACCATCGGGGTACCGATTTTCTGGTGATCAGAATACCATCTTCTTCTGTTCTAAAGAAATCTATCGATCCGGAAATTTTATCGATTAAATCAAAGTCAATGCCCAGGTTTTGTGTGGTGCTCGTCGACCAGGTAGCATTAATATTAGCGGCTTTACCTTCATTAAACAAAGGTCCGATATTGGTTGCGCTGTTCAATCCCAATCGGATATTTCCTCCCCTGGTAAATTGCTGAAGGTAAATAAACCGCTGGTTGCCATCATCACCGGACTGGCCGTATGAATAACGAACTTTCAAAAGATTGAGGAAACTACCGGTAAACTGTCTAACCCACTTTTCTTCCGATATCACCCAACCGGCAGATACCGAAGGAAAGTATCCATACCTTTCACCCGGGGCAAACCGCTCTGAACCGGAGGCAGCCCCATTGAATTCAAACAAATACCTGTTATCATAGGCATAGGTGACCCTGGCTACATATTCTTCCCTTAAAAAGGGGAAACTGATGTTATTTGAATTGGACCTTCTTGCGTATCTTAGCCTGTTTAACCGGTTCCAAAGTATTAATCCGGTGAATGCATGTTTGCCGAAAGTACGCTTGTACCGTGCAGATAATTCATAATACAGTCTCCGGTTGTAAGCAAAAATATTGTCATAATTAGCGGTCAAAGGTCCCTCCTGGGTAACCTCGTCTGGCCAGCGTATAGCAGATAGCAGGGGATAACCTCCTGTTTCCAAGGGGCGGGTAACGTCATAATCTCTAAAGTTCCGGATGACATTAATGTTTGCAAAGCCTCCCCCGATACCAGTCCTCAAAATAAAGGATTCATAATTGGAACCGGAAGAAAAAGAGACCAGCGCCTTTACTGACAAGCCTTTTGTGATAAAATCAAGTTTCTGTTTGAGAATGGCATCATACAGGCCTTCATAGTATTTGTATATTCTCTGACCTCCTTCGTTAAGATTCATGAACATGTTATGCTCACCTGACTGGGAATCTCCATACGTGCCATCTTCATAACGCAGCGGAAACAGGTTCTTCGGGGCCTGAAACATCCGGTTAAAAAACTGGGGTTCACCAAAAGAGGGTCTTCCAAGGTTATCGAGTCCTTCTCCTCCCCCATCGATGCGATACCCGGGCTGGTTGCGATACCTGAAATTACCGGCAAGGTTGAGCGAAAACTCGGTGGTACCGGTGATTTTAAAATCAAGGTTAGACCGCCAGTTATACCGTTCCAGGCGAAAAGAAGGATCGAACTGATCATTTTCCTCCGTATTGTATATGTCTCCATCATTTACATATCCGAGGGAAACAAAATATTTTACAAATTTGGTTCCTCCTCTCATATTCAGGTTATATCGCTGCTGATAGCCCACCTCTGCAATTAATTCATCCCACCATTCAACCTGGGGAAAATATTGATTATAAGGGCCTGCCCGGTCTATGTTTTCTCTCCAGGCCTGTATTTCTGCCTCCGGAATCACCTGGTCCCACAGGTTATCATTGGCAGCGGCTTCATTAAACATTTCCATGGCTGTGATGTAATCGGCATTCTCTTGGGTAATCGTAGGCCGCTTAAATCCAAAATTTACGGAAAAATTGATTGTAGGCTTCCCAATCTCACCTCTTTTCGTAGTAACCAATATAACCCCGTTGCCACCTCTCACACCATACACCGCTGTAGCAGACGCATCTTTCAAAACCGACACGGTTTGAATTTCATTAGGATCTATGTCGTTAAAATCACGCACTACGCCATCTACCAAAACCAAAGGAGCATCTTCAGCACCCCGGATAAAAATATCAGCAGCGTCAGAGCCTGGCTTCCCATTCGTATTAATGGCTGTAACACCGGGTAAAAGCCCCTGAAGAGACTCGGATATTGTATTCACAGCACCTACCCTGAGTAGATCCTCGCCTTTTGTTTGTACAATGGCCCCCACCACACTCGCCTTTTTTTGTTCGCCATATCCTACTACTACCACCTCTCCCAGGCTGATAATGTCAGGTAATAAATTAATATCGATCACGGTGCGGCTTCCATCTACTTCGACCTCTATCGTTTCATAACCGACAAAACTGAAGGAGAGCGTGTCGCCCACCTGAACGCTCAGGTTATATTGTCCCCCGATATCTGTTATTGTACCGATGGTAGTGCCCTTTACCAGTATGCTTACCCCTGGAAGGGTTTCACCAAACTCATCCGTTACAACCCCATTAATCGTCACTGTTTTTAGTGTATCACCATCGTTTGAAAAACCGGACATTTCATCCGCCGGGCCATTGCTTCCGTACGCCCATCCAGGGATGACAATGAAAAACAGTAAGTTAAACAGTAAGAATTGTAGTAACTCCCACTTTCTTAATAGTAGTTTTATTTTCATACAATTGTCATAGATTTGCTGAATTTAAAATAGTAAAGCAGTGTGCTGATTTGATATGCTTTAGTATGGCTTATTTATTTGTTTTTATTCATAGTTGCCTATTTATGTCGATGATTTATACAGGCTAAACTTAAGAATAGCCTGTGCAAATCATTATGACATTTCATTCGAAGATTCTGATTTATTATGCAATGGGTATTGATAGCCTTTATTCCATAACTTTGACCCGGGTATGTTTATAGTGTATAAAAGCGCAGACTTTACAGTCCGCTGAAAGATTTCTTTATACTATTTGCTTACAAATTGTAATAAATTGTACAAATACTGTGATCAAAGTGAGATTAAATCTTTGGATTTGTTGGATAGATTCCCCTGTTTGCATCATCTGACAAATAAATGATCCTATGGAACTTGAAACAATTATTCAAATATTAGAAGAGATTATTGCTCATGCCAAAGGATGGCGAGAACCTGAAATCTTGGACCCGAACACTGCGTTAGGAGACGATGGGCTTGGGTTTACAACGACAGGTCTCATATTGTTAGCTAACAAAATCAATGATAGGTTTAAACGGATGGTAATAACGGACGAAAAAATCATTGAAATGGGAAATTTTGAAGAACTCTGTCTCCACATCAATGCTGAAATCAATGATTAAAAAATTAATATTTGTTCTCACGGGTTTAATATTTGGCATATGCTCTCATGTCGATGGCCAAATAGATATTAACAAGTATGACTATTCTAAAAATCAAAAAATCGAATTACAGGAATTGCGTGTGCTTATTCTGCATATCCGGGGAATACCCATTTCCTCTATTGATAAGATTACTGTTGATGGCCGCATTGATTCAACCGAGTTGGCGATGGCGCAAGCGCTGACCGTGCAATATGAGCGATGTATTGAATCAAAATTAAATAAAGGGGCACCCTATGAGTTTTCGGAAATAGAGGACATTGTCAACCAACAAAACTTTTGCCGGGGTCCTGACAATAAATCGAAAGAACTTAGCCTGCCTTTTGGTCTCCTGCTTCGGGAGACGCATGAAGAATATACAATTGTTAATAAGGTTGGGTCGTTTAAAAAGGCCAAAGCCGCTAGTTTTTCCTACGCACGCAATTTTGACGATGATGTGAATGTATGGGCGGCTAAAGGGGCGCTTATCAAACCATTTGTCCTGGGTAAAAATTTTGGTTTTATACCTAGTGTCGTATTTAACAGACTATCTTCCAAAAGGGACACTACGGATGAGGAAGCCAATTCTTTAGTGTTTAGGGGTGGGTTAAACCGTACACTAAATCTAAAATCAGCAGTCTTAAACCTAAGAGGATTTGTGTCACTGGCCACTGATTTTGACCTCGAATCCGATGTTAGAGCGTTAGAATTTCAAGTGGAGCCGATATTTTTGAAATACATGGGGGTATACACTCGATTGTTTAAGGGGTTGGAAGCCAGAGGGAGGATATTTATCCATTACGAGTTGGGAAAGGTGGAAAGCGTCGGAGACAAGGAATTAGATGAAGACGATGAATTTTATCGCATAGGGCCTAAACTCGATCTGTCTCTCAGGACGGAATCATCATTGGGTTCTGCGGGGCCGGTCTTAGTAAATATCAAGTGGGAACGTCTTTACGACATAAATGATACAAATGATTTAGAATTGTTTACCGGTAAGATCGCGGTTGATCTGGATGCAGAAGATCACTTAAAGTTTCAGGTTGAATATTCCAAGGGAAGAATCCTGCTGACACAGGAAAAAATTAACAATTTGACCATTGGTCTGGGTATAAAGTTTTAAGGAAATGCCCCAAATCATCATCACATTCTCCTTCTGTTTCCGGAATAGGTCATGGCTTCGCCTTTGCCAAAACCATAGCTGAATCCCAAAGTGACAAATCGTCCTCTTTGACTGAAATTGTACAGGAAAAAGTTTTCTTGATGGGTCTCACTTTCCTGGATTCTTGAGGCGAAAACATCCCGGATCCCAAGATTAACCACGGCTTTTTTCTTTAAAAAGCCCTTGCGGACACCGATGTCCATAAATGTGGTGGCCACAACATCACTTTGTACGGTGGGGAAGCCTGAAAGATGATTGCCTGTCAGCTCGATGTCCAGATCTTTCGGTAGCTTAAATCGCGAAGTAAACCTGGCTGTCGAGCGGTCTCCTTCAAAATCAAATACCTGGCTGTCGAGGCTGCCTTCTCTGCTGAAATAGTTGTAATTAAAATCGCCATTGACAGATAACCACTTTTTGATGTCGTATTCTGCATTTAATTCTAATCCGGTAGTACGGTTACTACCTATGTTCAAGGGAGTTGTGGTGGTAACATTATCTTCAAACAGGGAGACCCGCTCGATAACATCTGTTGTATTTCTGTAATAAACACCAGTGTTCAGTGCCAGTTTTCCAACGACAAAAATACCGGTCACTTCATACGAATCGGTAAACTCAGGTTGAAGATTCGGGTTACCTGTTCGAATGTTGAAGTTGTTTCTGATATTAAAAAATGGATTCAAATCCCAGAGCCTGGGGCGGTAGATTCTTCTGGAATAACCTGCCTGTAACGAAAACGCCTCAGAAAATTTATAAGAAGTATGGGCGCTGGGAAAAAGGTTGGTGTAATTAATGTCATTGGCTTCATTGGTGGTAGCAAGTAAGGTGTTTAAGTTGGTATTTTCAACCCTCAACCCCAGCTTCAGGCCCCATTTTTCAAACTTATATGCCCCGGTACCATAAACCCCCAGAACCCGCTGATCAAATTCAAAATCATTGGTAAGGCTTTCATCAACGACCAACTCATTGTCAATGATGTCAAATACCGCATAATCATTTCCTACGTCATTGATCACATATTGGGCGCCGGCCTCTAATGTGAATTTTTCCGAAATGGGATCCGTATAGTCAAGCTTGAATGTATAGTCAGCTTGTTGAAACTTGGTTCTTGTCTCCTGATCAGGAAGGCTTTCTTCCCCCTCGATAAAGACATTATCAAACCCGGAGTTTTGATCTTTCCCAAAGAACCTGCCTAAAGCGCTGAAGATCAAATCATGATCTTTGTGATCCTCAAAATCCTTTTTGTATTGTAATTCATATTGCCATTTCGGGTTGGTAGCCTCGGTTACCTCCGTTCGGTTCCATCGCGAAGTCAAATCACCGGACGCATCAAACAACCGGAAGTTGGTTTCAGAAGGCTGATCTTCTATTTCATAAGCAAAGTTTCCTGAAAGGGTCAACACATTGTGCTTATTGATGTGATAATCTGTGCCCAGGATAATGTTGTAAAATGTTTCGTTTCGATAGGCGGTACCATCGTTTTCAAGAATGGTATTGTTGGTCAGGTCCTGGTTAATATTTTCTGACTCCTGGGGTAATGATCGATAGCCGGCCCCAAGCTGGGTGAACAGGTTGAACTTTTCTGTTCTTCTGTTTAAACTAACGCCCACGCTATGATTATCAGGCGTTCCGGTGTTGACCGATACCGATCCGTTGATACCTTTCTTCTCTTCTTTTTTGAGCACAATATTCAGAATTCCTGAAGTGCCCTCGGCATCATACTTGGCCGAAGGGTTGGTAATGACTTCTATCTTTTCAATCATATCGGCAGTAATCGACCCCAGGGCGTTACTTTGATCATCGGCAAGAATGGAAGGTTTACCGTCAACTAAAATTTGCACGCCTGTACTTCCTCTCAGGCTTACCTCCCCTTCAATACTGACAGTGACTGAAGGTACTCTGTTCAGTACTTCCAGCGCTCCCATGCCTGTTGAACTGATATCATTTCCCACATTAAAAACACGCTTATCGATTTGAAACTCCGTCCGTGATTTTTCACCAGTCACTACCACCTCATCCAGCACTTTACTATCTTCTTCCAGTAAAATTGTCCCTAAGTCAACGCTCCCGTTGACGACCGTAAAATCATCGATTCGCTGTGTGACAAATCCAACCAGGCTAACCTCGATGTAGAAGTCAGAAGCCGTAGTGGATATGTTGAATGTCCCATCCATGGAGGTTGTCATGCCTGCTACAGGCGTATCTGTGGTTTTATCCCGCAGGGCCACGGTGGCAAAGGGAACAGGTTCATTGCCCGGGGCTTCCCTGACTGTACCGAAAATTTGCAGCTTGTTTTGTGCTGTAAGTTGGTAAGAACTAAAAAAACAAAGAAGTATACTTGAGAAGTAAATTGATTTCAGAGCGTTCATTCTACTCATAACGCGCTATTAACGGGTTGGTTCGGTTAAATCGGGTGAATAGTCAAAATATTCCGTTTCACTTTTAAAAACGATCGCATAATTTTTACCATGCTGTGGCTTTCTTATCGTAGAAGAATTTGCCACTAGGCCCATCTTCGGACAGACAAGCAAGCCACACGATACCTTCAGCGGCCTGCTGAGGTGTACGAGGTGCAGAACTGCCTCCCATATCGGTCTTCACCCAGCCCGGGTCAATGGCAGGGTTTCAAGTTATCAGTTATTTTTGCCGGGCATTAAATATACTGCTCTGGCCCAATAAATAATTCCATCAAGCTATTCACAAGGGATTTTATTGTATAATTACTGATTTTTTGGTCAATACGAAAAATATAAAATATCTATTTGGGCATTCCGGGCATCAAATTTCATCAATATTTCTCCCACAGAAGAATAAAAATTGCTGTAAGTGGTGAATTTGTCTTTTTTCCCGACCGGGTTGGCTTTGACATATGCTTCGGACTTTAGCTTCCGGGAGGAGTTTTGCACCATATTGTTCGCAGGCATTCTTTCCTTTTCCTTGATGACGAGATCATCTTCTACACGTCCGTCGGGGGTTATTTCAAAAGAAAACAGTTTGGCGGGCACATGGGCGGAAAAATTCAGCGTTTCATCGGCCAGTACCTTCAGGTTGATCTGGCGCTCATAGGGTTTCCGGTGTACCTTAAATTGCTTTTCATCGAGTAATTCCGGCACATCTGTATGAGCCACTTTCCAGATCAGGTTGCCCTTAAGATCATACTTCCTAATATAAAAACCATCGTACACAGGCCCCACGGATTTGAATGGTTTTGGGCCTAAAAGGCCATAGTTATAAAGGTAGTTATGTTCACTATCCAGATGCCAATACCCAAAGGCCCCCTGTAGTAGAGGTGTAGCACTTGTGGTAACCATATTGGCACCGTCCGGATTGGCTGGTAAAGCTGGCGAAAAACTACCATTGGCAATATTTCTTGACCACATGACCGTTCGTCCGAATGCCATATCTACCATATTTGTCCACCTCTGACGAGGTATGGAAAGCGCCGATGCGGGCCTGTTATATTTACCTTCGAGGGAAAAGTCGATAGAAAATTTTTCAGTGATCTCTGCCTGGTTGTTAAATTTCAAAATGTCAGCAAAGTTCTCGCCAGTCTCTCTGCCATACCTGGTGGCGATCAGGTAGTTTTGATTCCCGGCCTGTCCCAGGAAATGCCAAAATGTGGCGTCTTCTAATGCTTTAAGAGGAGGCAGCTTGAAATAAAATTGCTCCCATTTCAACGTATTACGGTCAAACCGGTTAAGGATCAGTCTTTCCTCCGCTTTTTTCTTTTTGTTTATCTCCCAACCATTCTCAGAGGCCAGGTAGTAAAGGTAAGCGTCATCACAAAAAATGGCTTGCAGGCTTTTGCCGAATTCTTTCTTCCCCTTCATATCCATCGTTTTTACCTGCCCTTCCCGGGTTATCCGGGTAATGTAATGGGTTTTACCATTGAATTCCAAGGTGTTGGAGGCCTCCTCCCCTTTCATTTCAATGGCATAGGTAACTTGTCCCGAAGGAGAAGTGATCAGTATGACTGTTCCGGATGGCCCATAATGATTTTCGATGGGCTTTTCCCACTGTTGATTGCCTTTGGCATCGTAGTAGATAAGTCGCAGATCTTTGTTTTTTCCTCTCAGTAAAAAATCTGTCAGTACCAAAAAGCCTTTCTCCTGAAGGTAAATTGTTTCTACAGGAAATTCCATCTTGCCTAGTTTTAATTGGCTTCTGTTATCTTGGGCCTTTACGAATAGGGTACTTGATAAAAGCACCATGGCAAGCGCTAAACAGCCTTTTTTCTTCATAAAAAATAGATGCATAGTTGAAAAAATTTGATGGGTGGATTAGGTGTATCTTTTGCTTGGAAATTTAAACTTTGTCTTAGGAAAAAATGTTAACTTTTTAATATTCATCTGGCAAAAGTATTCCAAATATATGTTGTGTTTTGTATTAAACACCGGATGAACATTACCTCTGCAAGATGGGCTTCAATATTTTCAATGAATTGTTCTGCCCTACCATGACTAATGGCAGTCTGGATTGGCAGGCGGTAGTCGAGAGCATTAACAGGATCATGTACCAAGTACTGTTCATATTTCGTATGGCTACCGATACTACCTGTATTTTTTGATTTATCTCAGCAGTTATATTTATCATGTAATCCTGCTCCATTGAGAATTTTACCGACCCGAAACCCACCAATTGTTTATCCTGTTTTGCGCTTCTTCCCTATTGGCAATGGTCTAATATAGTTTTTATAAACTAAAAAATTAGTTTATTATTTGGAAAAGTTAAATGAAGTTCTTAGCTTTGAACTAATGATTTAGTTTAAACTAACTGTATAGTTTGTAAATCCGGGTAAAACAAATCAATCCATGAAAGAGTTAACGAAAGCCGAAGAAGAAATCATGCAGGTGCTATGGGAACTGGACGCAGCATTTGTGAAAGACATCATCACTCAATTACCCGAGCCCAAACCTGCATACAACACAGTTTCCACCATTGTTCGAATCTTGCAGCAAAAGGGATTTGTGGGTCATGAAATACATGGTAAGTCTCATAAATATCATCCTTTGATTACCAAGGAATCCTATACCCGATCCTTTATGAAAGGATTTGTAAAAAGGTACTTCAGTGGATCCTATCAGCAGATGATTTCATTTTTCACCAAAGAAGATGACCTTAGCCTCAAGGAACTGGAGCAACTTCTTCATAAACTTAAAAACAAGGACTCATGAGCAATTATTTGATAGAATTTTCGGTGAGCCATATGGCATTGATTTCAGGCTATTGGTTCTTTCTGAGAAAAGAGCGACAGTATACGAAAATGAGGTTTTATCTTATAGGTTCTACACTTCTGGCACTTATCATTCCATTGCTCAAACTACCAAAGCTACCATTTAACAATACGAGTGAGGAACCCGTTGATGCCGTATCTATGGAAGCCATCCCACCGGATGCTATCACCGTTAGTCCCATGGCTGATCAATCCATCTGGAACTATGATCTCTTGATCTGGATATATATAGTCATTAGTGTGTTCTTTCTGTTCAAATTCTTTAGCGGTGTATTCTACCCTATCTACTTAGAGCGCCGGAGTAACTATGAGAAGTTTAATGACTTGTATATCCGCAAAGTCGGGAATATTAAGGGAAGTTTCACCTTTTTTAACTGGATTTTCCTGAGTGATGCAATCGATACAAACCAGCGGGATTATGACGCTATTCTGAAGCACGAACAAGCACATGCTTCTTTGGGTCACACCTACGATCTCATATTCTTTGAGCTGTTTAAGGTATGTTTTTGGTGGCTCCCTACGACATGGTTTATCATTAAAGAAATTAAAAAAATACACGAATATCAGGCTGATGCTTATGTACTTAAGTCACATGATGTTGACCAATATTCGTCTATACTGATCAGTTCTACTTTGAAATCAAATGGACTGAGCCTGGCCAGCTCATTTCATGATGGTTTAATTCTAAAACGATTAATAGCAATGAAACAACAAGCAAAAAAAGTAAGCCCATGGAAACTTTGGGTTTTATCGGCACTGAGCGCTTTACTTTTCATAGTATTTGCGTGCAGCGAAGAAAAACAAAATACCCCCGACTCTGACTTCCATACTGATGCGTCCAAAATGGGAGAAGAACTCTTTACTATAGTGGAAGAGCTCCCTGAATTTGAAGGAGGAATGGACGCTTTCTACGACTATGTAGGAAAAGAAGTGAAATATCCCTCACAAGCACTACAGATGGGTGTTGAGGGGCACGTATTTATCCTGTTCGTTATTGAGAAAGATGGTTCCTTATCAGGCGTAAAGACTGTCAGGGGAATTGGTGCTGGCTGTGACAGTGAAGCTGTAAGAGTGGTGCAAAATGCTGCTTCGTTCAAGCCTGGAAAACAAAGAGGGAAGCCTGTAAGGGTGCGCATGGTAATGCCCATCACCTTTAAACTTAACGAAGATAAAACCAATGAAGACAACGGTTCGCAGGGAATGATTATCGTGGAGAGAGCCCAAATAATAGGTAATAAGCTCAGAGTAGACGCCCAATATGCCAATGGAGCATGGTCCGGCACTGTCTATGATGAGGAGGAAGGCAAGGTACTTCCCGGAGCTAATATATTGGTGGCCGGTACCATCGTCGGGACAGTATCCGATATAGAAGGAAGATTCAAAGTGAAAGCCGGTGAATCCAAAGACCTCCATATAAGTTTCGTAGGGTATGAAAGTGTGAGAATAGAAGGAAAATAAGGGGGTAACTGATGAATACAAACATATCGCGAGGTTAAGTGGACACATTCACCACTTAACCTGGCGGTATTCATTAAAACTAATCAAAAACAAAAGAACTACGAAAAGTAACTAAAAAAATAAAATCACCCCAAAACCTACCTACAACAAGGTATTTTTCACCTGACTATTTAAACCGGCTCGAAATAAGCTTTCATCATATTTGATTTGTTTGTAGTATTGCGGCAATTTAGATTAATGCTAAATAAAGAAATGGCAAGCTAAAATAAATGTGGCTAACAAAGTTTATCTGAGGGTGTCGGATGAAGAAAAAATGGCTTGGTCGGGAGATAATTTAGCAAATGATTATTTTGATAATGTATGGCAAGTGGCACTTTTAGATGTCGGCACAGGTGAAATGGAAACGGTAGAAGCATTGCCTTACCTGATATGGTTTAATACCTTCCGAATGGATGACCGGTTATTTGTAGAAACCCAGGAAGAACAAGGAGATGCATACAATAACCGTATTGTGAAAATTAATGAAGTAACGCCCGATGGTAAAAACTTTGAACAGGTATATGCGTGTAGTGCCTGCCGTTTTATCCAGGAGATTGCGCGTTTGCGATGACCATCACCATTTGAAAGGTATTTTTGAAAATCAAACGTGATGAGTTGTAGCCCATGTGATGCATACTCATTTTAGCCAGACGTTGTGAGCAAGACTGGAAAACGCTAACTTTGTAAATATGGCAGTAAATAATCTATTAGATACTAGTACCGTAAGTCTAAGTGACATCATTGGTAATGGAAAAACCTATACTGTTCCACCTTATCAACGTGATTACAGTTGGAAAAAGGATCAATGGGAAGACCTATGGAATGATATTTTAAATGTTAAAGAGACTGAAAGCGTTCATTATATGGGTTCGATTGTTCTTCAAAATATGGGCGATAAGAAGTATCACGTAATTGATGGACAACAAAGATTTTCCACTCTCACGATTATTGTATTAGCAATAATAAACAAACTAAATTTACTTATTTCAGAAGGAATTGAAATCGATAATAATAAAGAAAGAGTTTCGCTCTTATCAAAAAAGTTCATTGGTGATAAAGATCCTGCTTCTTTAACCTATTCATCAAAATTGCAATTAAATGAAAATAATGATAGTTTTTTTCAATCTAATTTGCTCGTATTCAGACAACCAACCAATGTAAATACTTTACAGGATTCGGACAAGCAACTTTGGAGTGCTTACAATTTCTTTACAGAGAAGGTAAATCAACTATTTGAAAGTGAAAGTGATGGTGAAAAAATAACCAACTTCTTAAACAAAGAAATTGCGGAAAAGCTTATGTTTATTCAAATAGTTGTAGAAGATGAATTAAGTGCTTATACAGTATTTGAAACATTAAATTCTCGCGGAGTTGGACTAACAGTTACAGATTTGTTGAAAAATTATTTATTCTCAATAGCATCGACTGTTGATCTACCTCATATCAAAACAAAATGGAAGAAAATAGTTGACATAATCGGACTTGACAACTTCCCTGCATTTCTCCGGCATTATTGGATTTCAAAAAATAAATTAGTCAGACAGGAGTATTTATTTAGAGCAATAAAAGACTCAATCACTGATTCCCCCGCTGTTATATCTTTATTAGATTCTCTTGAAGAAAATGCAAGATTATATAAAGCTATATCAAATTATACGGACAGTTTTTGGGGTGGTCATCGCGAAATAAAAAAACGGATAAAAGAGTTAACGCTTTTTAATGAAAAGCAAGCATATCCCATATTAATAGCAGCCTATAATAGCTTAAGCCAAGAGGATTTTGCTAAAGTTTTAAAATTAGTAGCAACCATCACATTTCGATATACTGTAATAGGTAAACTGCATACCAACTTAAAAGAAGATATTTACAATAAGGCGGCAATTAGGATAAGCAATAAAGAAATAACGACAATAGCTCAAATCGCAGCATCTATCAGACCTCTTTATCCAAATGATAAAGATTTTAAAAATGACTTTGCCTCTAAATCAATCAGTACCAAAAGAGGTAAAAAATTAGTTCGATATATTCTTTTTTCTCTTGAAAATCATCTGAGTCATTCAGATTATGACTTTGAAGAAAACCCTGGGACTATTGAGCACATACTCCCTGAAAACGGTCATGAAAATTACTTAGCGGAATTTCCACAAGCTATTCACGAATCTGTAGTTTATAGATTAGGAAACTATACACTTTTGGAAGAAGATAAAAACAGAGCTTGTAAGGCATTATCATTTGAAGCCAAAAGGGAAATTTTTGCAACAAGTCAATATCTTTTATCTCAAAGAATTGACTCTAATACCTGGAGTCCCAATTCAATAGATCTTCGACAAGAACGGCTGGCGAATTGTGCATCTTCTATTTGGAGGATTTCTCAATATGACTCATAAAGCCCAGCTTATAAATAAACCAATTTTGAATGGGTACAAAAGTTATGGTATTTAAGGAATTGTTAATTTCTTATGCTCGAAATCTGTAGTTGTTAATAATAAATTAAGTGACTATATTTTTTGCAGAAAACTTTTTGTTGTGTGGCTCATGTAATTTTTAAAAGCAAAAATATCATGTATTGAAATCACCTGCTTTTACTCTTTCAATTTAGTTTCGCCAATAATTACCCCGAAATTACCCTCAAATTGCCTCCAACCCTTGGAGGGCAAATAAGTCCTCGATACAAATCCATCCAGATACAATGCGTTTTTACAGCCCTTTTGCCTGAAATAGGAAGCAAAATCGTAAAAGTTGACTTTTTCTTTAGACATGGCAAAAAGTATATTTCCATCTGGGAGAATGCCCACTCCATTTCTAATATGTACATTTGCCGAGCCTTTGTTGAATCTTGGATGCATTTTCCTTTCAATTAACAGCATGGGACCTGATTGGGTGGCATATTTAATATTTCCATCATTCTCAAAATTAGTGGTGGTGCAAATGACAGGTTCGTTCGACCCTGTTAAATAAAATACGCCATTAGGCTGGAGGTAGAAGTTGCCATATCCGTCCTCGACCGTATCAATACTTGTTTGCATGATGCCATTTTCAATGAAAAGTCCTTGTGGAGACAAGTCTTTTTTATACATTCCTCCGTTCACCGCAAATATCAATTCTTCATTGTTTTTCTCAACAGCTAGTTTTAAATTTTGAAAATTTAAATAATTTTTACCATCCTTATCTTTCCAATAGAATTTAAGTTCCTGCTTGGCCGGGTTGATTATATAGCTTAAGAATCGGGACTCATTAATACTACTATTTGCTTGTTGAAGCAAATAAAAGCCTGTTAAACTAAAAAGCAGTCCGGCACCGATGATCCATTTTACCTTTTTCATAATTGGAATATTAACAAATATTTCACACGAGTTTCAATTAATCCCAGCGCCACAAACCAGGCCACTCTGATGAACTTTGATTTAAATCTTCTCATTTTCCCCAACAACAGATAACTCTGACTCCAGCCGGTAAAGCATTCCTCCCCCCGCGGAAATAACAACAGCGTGTTCCCACCCTATTCATCCAAGCTTTCCATAATTTGCCAATCGTAAGTCAATCACCGAAATGTGTTGTATGGTTGTCATTCAAAAATCCGGTCATTTATTTGCCGGTTTTAGATCAAAATTCTTGAACATCGGTACTCTTCCTATTTTAGAACAAATGGGACACGCATAAGGATTATGTCCTCTGGCCGGACAATAGCCTCGACCAAAAAAAATAATTTGAAGGTGTAACTTGTTCCATAAGTCTTTGGCAAAAAGTCTTTTACAGTCTTTTTCTGTCTGTTGTACATTTTTACCGTTTGATAATCCCCATCTGTAGATAAGCCGGTGAATATGGGTATCCACCGGAAATGAGGGAACACCAAAAGCCTGGGCCATCACAACAGAAGCTGTTTTATGGCCAACCGCCGGTAACTTTTCTAACGCTTCCATATTGACAGGAACTTCTCCGTTATATTCATCTACCAGAATCTTAGATAGTGCTGAAATACCTTTGGATTTCATAGGGCCCAGGCCACAAGGTCTGATAATCTTTTTTATTTCTTCTACCGGAACCTGTGCCATATCAAAAGCATTATCTGCCACAGCAAATAAATCAGGAGTAATTTTATTTACGCGTTCGTCTGTGCATTGTGCAGACAACAATACTGCAATCAATAAAGTATACGGACTGTAATGGTCTAAAGGGACGGGTACTTCAGGATAAATCTCTTCCAGCTTTTGTACGACAAAGTCTACTTTCTCTGATTTGTTCATATCTTTACTTTCGTTTGAGCAATAAAACCGCTATTATCTTATATCAGGTGTTGGCAAACGGTTTTATTTGGACATTTGCTCAATCTCACTTTTTGATAAGCGAAACGGGCCTTCAATCCCATTATTTATAACCCCATTTTTACCTATAAATGCATAGGTGGCACCACCATCACAAAATGCTGATATTTTTTTGTTGCTAAAATTGCTTAATATAGAATCATTGCCTTCGATCGGCAAAAAGTAATGTTTAGCTTTCCACGAATTATCAATAATCCTTGCAGCCCATAGTTTTTTATGCTCTTTCTTATCTATACATATATTTACTATATTGATTTTTTCTTTATTGGTTTTTTCAAAATCCTTTATCGAAGGTAGTTGGCTTACTATGGATGCACCAGCATATTGTGCTGACCAAAAAATAATAAATAATGCTTGCCTTTATAACTTTCTAACAAGTAATCAAACTTTGACTGTATCTAGCGTCAATGCATTTTCCTTAAGTCTGTAATCCATATTGCTTAGACCGTCGTTCAACAAATTTTCATAGTTCCTAAGTCTTTTTACATATTTATTGTTTTTTTCATCATAATTGAGCTTTTCCAGGTTTTTTTTATAATCCATACCCATTGTCATTAACCAGGCTGATATATCGGCATAGTATTTATTGTGTATATCATTGTTGAAGTTATTTTTTAAATAAGCTGAAACCCAGTTTTCATAATCAGAGTTATTGAAAAAAGATTGCCAATTTCCGTAAGTTATTTTAATATTTTCTTCCTTTGTTTGTCTTTTCAAATATTCGATTTGTAAAATACTCTCCAGGCTATTGGCCAAATGCCAATCGTTTATATTATCCATCTTTTTGTACGTTTGTTTATTAAAATATCTAAAAGCTTCATCCTTAAAATTGATTTGAATGGAATCTGAATTTTTTTTTGCGGACATTCCGGATAAAAAGCTGGTTAACAGATAGTATTTTTGGAAGCTTATACGATTTAAGAGAAATTCATATTCAACTTGGGGCAGCGGGGAATAAGTTATGATTTTTTGAATTTTACTTTTGTTGTCGGCATCTGATACTTTTGGGTCATTTTGTTTTTTGAAGTAAATTGAGTTTAAAAGACTTGTTTGTTTTGAAATAACATGATCGACATAAGTTGTAAATTCATTGATGTTTCTATGCTTCTCCAAATCAAAGTTGTCATATTGGAATTGCTTTAGGTTTAAGACATTTATTTTTCCTGCTCCCTTTCCGGTGGCAAATAATGAGTTGTCAAGGTTATTTAAGTCAAAAGTAAAATGAATATTATCTCCCTCGAAGAGGATTAATTGGATGCTTTGATTTTGAAATTCCAGGCTATAATTTGCTGCATCGGTTATTTTGTTAGCAAGTAATTTGAAATTTCCTTTTGAATCTATATTCGAACCAACACTTTTGAAACCATCAAAATTTAAATTTCCTCGAAATCGTGGCACATAGGTTAAATTGACATATTCTTGTTCTGAATTTTTAACGGAACCACTTATTTTAACTCCTTTATCCAAAGAAAAATCACAACCGAGAAATAAAAAACTAAAATTTAGTAGTAAAAGGACATTTTTCATAAATAGCATTATTGAATTGGGCGACTGTTTCTAATGGAGCGAGCTATCATTTTTCTTTTATTCCCGATGACGATTTACCTTTCAAATATACCCCTAAAAATCAAGACTATCCAAAGTACTCTGAAAAGCAGGTAAATTGTCTTTGCTAACCACTCTCCCTATTTAAGTTACAAAAATGCCTGGTTGATGATCAAGCCCGGAAAACAAAGGGGTACGTCTGTGAACGTGCGAATGGTGATGCCCATAACCTTCAAGCTTGAGCAAGGTAAGACTAATGAAGACAAGGGCACTGTGGGAACAATTGTCGTCCTTTTCAATTATCAAATTATTTTGAACTAATCTAAATTCAAATAGCTGACTTGCAGCTATTTAAATTGATTCTAATCCTTTCAAAACGTAATTTTGCATAGAACTTAAAAATTACTGATATGGCAATTATAAGATTAGCAAACAGTTGCAATAATTGTGAAAACATCTTAGAGACAGGTAGATGCACGGTGCATGGGGTAAAAGTCAGCCACAGCTATACGTGCGATGCCTTTGACATGAAAGCTTCCCTACAGGATGATCGCAATTGTCTTACCTGTATCAGATACGAGACCGACAATTGCGCAAACCCACAAAAAGCAGCACCCGGAATGCTCTGTTCACATTGGGCACCTAAAAATGTCGCGTGAGTTACTGGTGAGTTTAAAAAGAGATGCAGGGTCAGCTTTTCCGGCTGACTTTACTGTTATTTTTCCGTTTACAAAGCAAATTCTAAGCTACTGATTTTCAATAATTACGGTAATAATTTTTTTGCTAATAGTCTAAAACTGTTAATGAATTTTTCATATCTTCCTTGAATCAGCTATTACTATCATCCTTGATTTACCCATGGCAAATCAATATATACTACATCCGAGAATCACGTCCCATTAACCATTAATCCCCCTTCTTTTCTTCAAGGCTCTAAGTAACTTTATAAAATAGATCAAACTAATAGATGCCAAAATAACCAGAAACAAAAACCCTAAAATTGTCAACGTACCAATATCAACTGTTTCACCTCCCCAATTAAAGACAAAGTCCGATGAAGAATCTTCCAAAAATTCAGACTTTTTGACTTTAAAAAATTTATCATACACTTTATCCAGCAATAGATATAAAAGCGATGACGATATCAATATAAATGGAATTGATAGCATGGAATACGTGATAATTTGTAACTTGCTTTTCATATTCTTCTTAACATAATCCTTAAAGAACATAGATAAAATAAAGCTCGATCATTCCGACAATCTGACCATAATAGTTTCAAGCCATCTGGCAAAACGAGGACATTTGTTTATGATGTTTTCAATGCCAATCATTTCAAAAATGAGTTCTCCATCTCCTGTTTTATCATAGTTAAAGATATTTTGAAGCCTTTTCGACGGTGCTGTTTCCGGTGAATTATTAATATCTTCCGGATTCGGAAATTCTTTGATGATGGCGTCGATTTGTCGCAATTTTCCATTATCATCAATGACCAGCTCAAAGCCTGCCCTATGAGAGAACATCAAAGCCTCCAGTTCATGACGCTGAATGGAAGGAATAAAGTTAGGGTCATTATCGAAATCATCATGGATCGCTTTTTCAATTTGTTCGATTCCTAAGGAATCCACAGTATATCCTGGAAAATCATTCGGTAACTTGAAGAAATCGATAATGGTGGTAACCATTACATTCCCTTGGGCTAAAGTTCTGATTACCTCATTCCTAAACAAACTTGCCATAACTTGTTACCCCTCCTTTCTTATGCTGCTTTCGATTGGTGATTATTGTTTGAGCATGTATGGAATTACGAAAACCAGTTTTAATTAGATAAGGAACAATGAGATTTTGTACTAAAATGATTTCAGTGTCCCCCTCTACAATAAAAACTAATCGCTTCATTAGACACTATATGGCTGTGCTCCAAACTTATTCTGGCCCCATAAATCCCCTAAAGTATAGTCTTCAAGCCATTCCTGGAGTTCTACACTTCTAAGTCTCCTAAATATTGAGCCTTCATCTGATCGATCTGTCACAATGACATCTTCTGGCTCAAAATTATCGATAAGGTTAATCGACTGGGTAGATAGAATTACCTGAGTGTGTTCAGAGGCTTTTCGGATTAAGGAAGCAAGTTTATTGATAGCCACTGGATGAAGGCCTAGCTCTGGTTCATCAATTATAATCGTAGCTGGTGGTTTTGGTTGCATCAGCAGGGTAGCGAGACAAATAAATCGTAAGGTCCCATCAGATAAATGATAGGCATTGAAATAGGTATCAGGAAAGCCCTTTTCTCTCCATTCTAACTGTATTTTTTGTTCATTCAGGCGATTTGGCTGTAAAACGAAATGCTCAAAGAATGGTGCAATGGATTTGATTGTCATTTCAATTCGTTTGAAATATTTAGGCTCTTTTTCCTTTAGATAATAAAGAAAAGCAGCCAGGTTGGAGCCATCCCTCCGAAGCCTCAAGTTGTCATGAATATCCGACATTGCCTTCATAGGAGATGTATCTCCTGTGTCATGAAAGTGGTAGACATCAAATTCGTTAAGCCTTCTATTAACATAAAAAGCTTGTTTTTGATTTATATGGGCGAACTGAGATTCTGATACGTTTTGCTCATATTCCAACTTACGCCATTTTCCATAGTGTTTATAAGCAGTTCGTGTTGACTTAATGAATAAACTTTCCTGTCCTGCTTCTAGTATCAGGGTAAACTGATTCTCATGACCTTCAACACTTTTAAAGCATATTGTTATCTCAATTTCTGAAGTATGTTTTCTCCCAAAGTGCAGTAGGCTATCTGCCCCTCCCTTTTTCTGTATATAATTTTGAAAGTTTTTATGATGGATGTTTCGAATAATTGGGAAGAGTGAGATAAAGTTACTTTTTCCTACACCATTGCCTCCCAATAATATATTGATTGGCTGAAGATCTAGTCGCAATGACTTGATACTTTTATAACCGGTTATATCAATACGTGTGATCATAGTATTAAATATGCTTTAGGCAATTGACATCATCTTTGATTTGAATTCCTTAACATTTAGTGGATGAATCTGAGATTCGTTAATATAGTTAAATGCCATAAAGATATTCCTTGCTAACATCAGTTCTCTTTTACTAAAGAAAGGTTTTTACAAATATATCGCATTACTTCACAGGGATCAACATCAATAGCCAGTGCAATTAAATATAGTTCATCTACCCTCAATTTTGTATTCTCGTTATTAGATAGTTCGCTTAATCTAGTTTTACTAATACCTGTCTTTCGTGCAACATCCGAACGATTAACAGATTTTCTAGAGAGATAAAGTCCTAATTCTGTCATTTTTATCCGACTTTTTGAAAACAAAGATACTTTACCAGATAAAATATTCCGATTTTCTAAACATATATTTGAATAATTTCGAAAATCAATATATTTGATCTTAATTAGAGAACATATTAACCGAAAAAAAGATCAAGATCAATACTTTACCAAAGTACACATCTTAAAAGCAAAAACTCATGTCCACCAGCAAAAAAACTAAACAATCCAAAAGCCCCCAAACCCACAATCTCAAAATCCAACCCAAATACCGTAGCAACCGCTGGAGTACCAGCATGGTGCCGGAAATAAAACTCTGTGGCAATTGGTTGGAAAAGTTACCTCAAAAACAAGTGAAATACCCAACCAAGTGTGGGAGTTAAATATGGGAGTGGTGGGAATCAAACCCGCAATTACCTATCAAACATACTTTTGCGCCTTCTGGACTCCATACGATCGTTATGCCCCTGGAAGTTCCTATATTCCCCGTCATGATGTCCGAACAAAAAAGGAAAAATAAACTCCAGAATCTTCCGGAATGTTGATTTCCTGGGCGTTTTACCAAATTCTCTCATGAGTCTGTAGGTTATATATAACTGTAATAATAAATTAAATGTCAGTATTTTTTTGCAGAGAAACTTTTTGTTGTGTGGCTCATGTAATTTTTAAAACCAAAAATATCATGCATTGAAATCACCTGCTTTTACTCTTTCAATCTAGTTTCCCCAATAATTACACCAAAGTTACCCTTCAATTGCTTCCAACCCTTAGAAGGTAAATAAGTCCTAGACACAAATCCATCCAGATACAATGCATTTTTACAACCCTTTTGCCTGAAATAGGAAGCAAAATCGTAAAAATGATATTTATCATTTTATTGATAAGTCCACTTTTACGGTTTTACGATGCTTTTGACATATCACTTCTTTTGTACTTCCGGATTATGGTATTAATCAAATTTAAAACCAGCAGCGATATAAGCACAAAGACTAATATTACCGGAGTGCCCAGGACCATATAGACTCTGTCACCGGGAAATTTGACTTCGTCGGTAATAAAACGCCTAAAAAAGATGTCTTTATTTAAATAAGCCAACAAATAACAAATGGTCACAATTATTCCCAGCGCAACAAACCAGGCCACCCTGATGAACTTTGCTTTAAACCTTCTCATTTTCCCCAACAACAGGTAACTTATCAAAACAAGCAAGGCAATGACTATTATTTCATAAGCTGTCAGATAGAAACCTGCCCTGACTTCCGGATACCTGATGTGAAGATGTAGAAAATCATCGGGAATATTCCTGAAGTTGCCGATAAGCCTGTGGTCCTCATTGAACAGGTCTATGTTGCTTCTTATTTCCCAGCCCAATGGGTATTTAACCTCCAGAACCAGCGCCCCGAAAGATCTCCAATTCTTTGCCGGATATAATGCATAAGAGAGGGTGTGTATTTTGGTTTTTGATTGCGTGTGATACAAGAATGTTTTGGTGGCCCGGCTTTTGTACCGGATCACCAGTTTATGTTTGCCTTGCGGTATACTCATTTTACAAAACACGTAATCTTCTTTAAAGTATTCTGGCTCGGGGCCTCTGTCAGGCTCACCCCAGGGCGTTGTAACAACAGGGATTTTTAAATCCGGTAAGTTTTGATTGCTGTCAACTTTTGTTATTGCAACTGGCAAGCCGTTGAGTTCGATGACGACACGGTCGGAGACCTTTGAAGCGGCGACAAATACAAATAACAGTGAGTCTGCTGCCCGGTCCAGGAAAATATCGTATTGAGCGGTAACCAATGCATAAGAACCCCATTGGATGGGCCGTAGGTCGATGGAAAGGTTTTCATGGAGGATTTGACAATGCCTTTTTACAAATGGTTCGGTGATCAGTTCTCCGCTCTCGGAATAAGAATAAAAAGCGCCATTAGCATATAAACTGGGGGAAATGAAAGTTAAAATGAAAATAAAAGTTAAAATGGAGATGGCTTTTTGGCTGTTCATATTGGTGGGTGCGCTGGCATTGGACTTGAAAAATTATATTGTTAATGATAAGTCAATTGTTTATTGGTTTTGTTGGAAAATTTACTGTGGTATGCCTTGTGTAACTTTTGTGGCCATTAGATTGGTTTTGAATGCGTTTCCTTTTGAACGCAACCTTACATGAATCCAAGGTGTGATAGGAAGTGACAGCTTGATCGATCCGTTTTACAAAAATTCTGCTGAATCTGTACCTGTTCATTTCGTGCCTGTAGTAAGGGGGCCTGCAAATCCCAGTCTTTTTGTTAATAAAGTAGCTGGGGCCTTAGGAATTTTAATACCGTGCTTTAATGGGTTACAATCTGACTCCAACCGGTAAAGCATTCCTCCCCCCGCGGAAATAACAACAGCGTGTTTCCACCCTATTCATCCAAGCTTTCCGTAATTTGCCAATCGCAAGTCAATCACCGCTTTTATTTATTCCTCTTCCGAAATACGGACATTCCGCGGCTTAAAATAGAAGAGGCTGTCTCACTTTTGAGACAGCCTTTTTTAACGCCAAATATCCTTTTGTCGGATACAGTTTGAATGGGTATTTATCTCAAGATATGAGTAAAACACCCCTTGTTTTCTATCGATTCTCAGTGAGATTTTAACCAAGTAAAATAATATTTGGCAAAAAAATCAGAGGCTACCCTTTTGAGACAGCCTCTTTTCTTTTGGATAAAGCGTACGCTCTTTTACCGAAAGTGGCAGTTACACTACCAAAGTTTATAAAACTGTTGCAGCTCCCCTCCGGTCATTTTTGATATTTCCGTATAGCTGTCAATTGCGTCTTGCCGCAAGATAAAGTTGTAACCCTCTACGGCATTGTCTGCCCATAGATATGGAGTGCCGTCGATAATCGTTCTCAAACCAAATCCTGTATAGTCGTCTGAAAGGTAAGGAAAAGGAGTGGTTTCCAAGGTGGTTAAATTAAGCACTACTGCGGTATCTCCACCTACCAGGTTCCTGTCGGCAAAGTTATCAGGAAATTCGTAGCCAGGTGCTTTGAAGGTGACCACAGCCTGGTTGTTAAAAACGAAGGGTATCCCCCCTCCTGAAAAGGCCTTGGTATTCAGCACTTCGGAAAAGTCAATGAAAAAATTCGGATCATGGGTACCGTCGCTATTTACTTTTAGCAAGCCTACCAGCGCATTGAGGCCGGATGGTTCATGATCTCCATAATGTGCGGCAAAAGCGGCTTCCCAGGCGCTCTTTTGATATAAATTGCCGTTTTCATCTTCCTCCAATGTCGAGCTGGCAGATGCCATACGAGTATCCTGATGGTAGGTTATCGTTTTGGCAGCCGGATCAAAAACCGCCGTAGTCGCTTTATTAGGGATAGTAAATTCCTGTCTGTCACTATAACCTACCGACATGATGATCTTGCCGCTCCGCACCCATTTTTCCCATACATCATAATTCGCAGTGGGCGGAGAGGTGGGTACGCCTTCATAGGTCAGGGGTTCTACATCTATTGTTTCGGTAATTTCCATGATAGTGGGATTGAACTCCACTACCTTTCCTTCCGGCAAGTCAAAAAAGTAAGCCTGCTCATCCGAGAAAAATGCCGGAGGGCCCAGGTCGCCACTGATACCCAAACCCGCAAGGCTCATGACCTCCGCTTCGGAAACGTTCAGATTTGTTCGGTCTACATTCCATTTGGTGAGGTTGGAGGCATTGCCGTCCCAGGTATAAGGGTTTTCCCCAAAAGCATACACCCTGAACCCCGGACCCAGTTCCACCATAGTGGATAAATCCGGTTCATTTGGAATTTCCTCGTAGACAGCCATGTAATAGATACGTCCATCGGCGCCTTCGGTACGCAAGCTAAGCAATGTAGCCGTTTCCACTTCCTCAAGATTTTGTTCCGGCTGATCATCATCATTACAGGCGAAAAACGTGAATGTTAACGCTATGGTCAAAAGGGTTAAGCGACTCGAAAAGAGCAGCTTTTCGATATTGTTTTTGTTCATGGTCATTTTGTTTTTATACATGGTTAATTAATTAGAATTGTGTGCTTAGTTTTACAAAAAAGGCCCTTCCCGGCCGTTGGACGCCAAAGAAGTCGAAGACCCTGGCATCGGTTAAATTTTGCATTTCTACCGTGAGCGCCCACTTCAATTTGTGCAGAGGCAATTGATAGGTAATACCTACGTTTTGCAAAAACTGGCTGGGTATCAAGGCTTTGAAGTCCCGGATTCCGGCACTTTCCCAGGAAAGAAAATACTCATGGACATACCGCATGTTCCAGAATAGGTTCAGGCGATCATTGGGGAGTAACAACGTGTTTTTAAAATTGTAATTGAGGCCGCCATTAACAAATAAGTAAGGCCGGTTAGGTATACGGTCGCCATAAAAATTAGAGAATTGCCCATCCCTGGAACTGTTATAAAAGTTTTGATAGGTAGTATTGACATTAATGGCCACTCGCTCTCCCGGTAATTTCACATTGGTGGCTGTTTCCAACCCCAGGGATACTGATTCGAAAACATTTAAATGGATCAAATAAAAGACTTCCTCATCCCCGGTGGACAGGGGAATGATCAGGTCGTCTATCTGTCGAAAAAAGAAGGTATTTTGGAGCTGCCAATGCGTTTTGGCTTTTTCACTGCTTTTTAAATCCAGCTCGAGGTTGAGGTTATGGCTTCGTTCTGCTTCCAGCTCCGGGTTTCGTATCACCATTAGACCATCCCCAAATATTTCATCTGGCCGGGGCTGGCGAGTAGTCCATTCATAGGAGAGTTTGGCGATTAACCGCTTGGAAACCCGGTAACGCAGCCCATTGCCTAAACCATGATAATTCAACGTTTTTTTTGTGGTGACAGGGCCAAAACCTGCCAGTTGGGTTGTGATATCTGTAAATTGATGGTAATTTTTGACGAAAAAGATGTTTTCCAGTTTTCCTTCAAGGGCATTGAGCTGGTATTCGACCCCGTTGACCCAGGAAAAAAGTCTCCCATCTGCGGCATGGGGGTCGTACCGCCCGGCGAACAATTCGTCGCCGGTTCTCAGGGATAATGTTGGAGCAGATGAAAAACGGATTTTGTGGTGCTTGTTGAGGTAGTAACCGATACCGAGCCTGGAATAATAATTGTCATCCCAGGTGTATTGTAAATCCGGACCCTCTCCTGCTTCTCCGGGTCTCAGGTTTACATTGATACATTCTCCAAACCAATTGTATACACAATGCGCCGTGTCCTCAAAGATCCTTTCGGTATAGTTATAACCGGCCACAAGACTCACACTGGTTTTAGCACCCACCTCTTTTCGGTATGTCAGGTTGGCGCCAGCCGATACCTGGTAGTTCATGACATCTCCAAAGGGATTGCCCGACATGAAATTGTTGTGCTGAATTTCTTTGTCATAATCGGCATAGTAACCTCCAATACTCAATTCTTCGGCCCAGGATTTGTCTTTCAATCCGGTTGTAAAATTCAACCCCAGCGCACTATAGGTATCATGAAATCTTGGAACAGTGATTTCTGATAGCCGGCCTCTTTCGTCCGGTACTTCTACATCTACCTCATAATTGTTTTCAGCATAGTCATAAAAACCACCAACACTCACAAAAAGACCAGTAGAATCGTCCAAATACGTGGTGTTCAATGTCATACGGTGTGTGCCGAAAGAGCCCACCTGATAAGAGGCCGAACCGCTTACGCCCTCATATACATCCGGAGAAACAATATTGACCGCACCTCCCAGGGCATCGGAGCCAAATCGAATGGGCACGACCCCTTTGTATATTTCTATATGATCGACGAGGTTGACAGGCACATTAGCAATGCCAAAAGCGTAGGGGCTGAAGTCCAGGGGCATCCCATCCAGAAAAAAACGGATCTGATCGTCGGTGAGACCATTCAATGAAAACCGGGTATCCGAGCCAAGCCCCCCGTTACGCCGAACGTTAACACCCTGAGTATGGGCCATGATCTCGCCCAGGTCTATTGTTTGCAGTTTTAGCTCCCTGGTTTCGATAACGTCAACCGCTTGAGCGGATCGTTCCAGTCGTTGTTTTTGCGATTCGATGGAGAAAATGACTTCATCCAGTATTTCGGCATTTTTCTTCAATGAAAAATTTAGAGTAATGATTTTTTCTCCATGTACACTAATGATTTTACTTTGCGTCTCAAAACCCAAAGAACGTGCGATTATTTTGTGTGTGCCTCGCGGTATATTCCTGAGTTCATAGTAACCGTCAGTATTACTTGTTGTACCCTTCGACAGGCTATCTATCAGAATATGGCAAAAGGGAAGTGGTTTTCCGGCATGGTCCCGAACCATACCACTGACGGTGCAGGTGCTCCTGTCCTGAGCCAACGCTCCTGCAAAATGGATTATCAACATAAAACCGGTGATAGGGAATTTCATGTGTTTTTTACGCACTTTGTCCGTTAGATGCCCTCGGGCAAAATACAAATGGTTAGGATAACCGGGGCTACAAGACTGGGTTAATGTTAATGCTAAGCAGCTACCAAATGAATCGTAAAATATCCCTTGAGATAGCGTGAGTAATCGCCGTCAATGGATACATCTTCATCTTTGGACAGATAGGGTTTTTCATTCGTGCCTTCGAGATAATACAATTGACGAGGCTCCAGAAGAAACACCTTTGATGCATTTTTACCGTAGCAGATCACGGTCTTGGTAATGGAAGAGGAATTAAAAAGTTCCAAAGTGCCATTGAAACTTATTTCAAAGATATCTTTATCTACTTTAACCATATTTCCTGGGCCACTGGTGATGTACACCTGTCCTTTAGATGTATCTTTTGCAGCTTGTTCAGACTGCTGATTTTTAATGTCCGGTAGTGAGATACCGATAAGCATCCCGATGAGAAGACAAGCTACGGCAGCATACCGAGCCATGTATTTGTACAAACCGACTACTTTTGTTCCGGGGCGGCCCATTCTTTCAGAAAGGGACTTCCAAGTATCTTCTTCCAGTTTTTTCAAAGTGGATTCCGAAAGCTCACTATTTTCATTATTCGAGTTCAAAAGCCATCGAAGAATAGCCTCTTTTTCCTTTGCAGTACAACTGTCCAGGTGATATTTTTCTATAAGTTCCGGCGTAATTTTCATCTTAATAAGGAAATATTGTTGATGTCTCTACTTATAAGTAGTATAAAAAGATAATTACCCTTAGTACAGATAAAAAAAATTTAAGTAATGCCAGGTGGGCCTAATGCCGGTAATCAGCGAGGTTTACCCTCAGAAATTTCAAGGCTTTGGAAAGATGTGCCTCCACAGTTTTTTCCGCCAGGGAGAGGATGGAGGCAATTTCCCTGTTTGACATGCCTTTTTCCCGACTCAAACGGTACACTTGGCGGCATTGCCTGGGTAGCCTGTCCACCAAAGTATTGATCTTTTCTGAAAGCTCGTTAAACCTAACCTGTTCCTCGGTACAATGTTTGGAACCGTTGTAACCTGATAATGCGGATTCCAAGTTTTTTTCACGGTTCAACTTCGTGCGAATATAGTCAAAGGCAGCCAGTTTTACAGCACGTACTAAATAGTGTTCCACTGGGCCTTCTAAATGCAAGTTATGCCTTGATTCCCAAAGGGAGCAAAACACATTATGGACAATGTTTTGTACCACAGTTTCGTCCTTTACCTGGTTAAAAGCGATACGGCAAAGTTTCTTTATGTACTTTCTGTATATCCTTTCAAAGCCTTCGTGGGTAACCAGGCTTTTATTCTCATAGAGCATCTTATGTGATTTCCTGCTAAACACCGGAGCTTATTAAAAATGTTGAATAATTGTTTAGAATGATTACAAACAATGTAAAAGTAGGTCGCAGCGAGTTTTCATTCAATCGCTATGCTTGGTTAAATTTGGATAGCTACCAGTAGTGAAGTCAGCCACAGCTATACGTGCGATGCCTTTGACATGAAAGCTTCCCTACAGGATGATCGCAATTGTCTTACCTGTATCAGATACGAGACCGACAATTGCGCAAACCCACAAAAAGCAGCACCCGGAATGCTCTGTTCACATTGGGCACCTAAAAATGTCGCGTGAGTTACTGGTGAGTTTAAAAAGAGATGCAGGGTCAGCTTTTCCGGCTGACCTTACTATTGTTTTCCCGTTTACAAAGCAAATTCTAAACTACTGATTTTCAATAATTACGGTAATAATTTTTTTGCTAATAGTCTAAAACTGTTAATGAATTTTTCATATCTTCCTTGAATCAGCTATTACTATCATCCTTGATTTACCCATGGCAAATCAATAAATAAAATGCGTTGTTTCACCAGTTTTGCTAGCTAAATAGGATGTGCAATAACCGGTAATTTTTTCAGAAACAGTCCCATAGTCTTGAAATTCTCAATTAAAGCTGATTAATTACTTTTAACAGGAGCTAATCAAATGATTAAAATGAAAAAGATAATAAAATGAGTAAAATATATTTTACTTCAGACCATCACTTTGGACATAAAAATATCATCGAATTTTCGCGTCGTCCTTTTAAAGATGTTGATGAAATGGACGAAATTTTAATCCGGAAATGGAACGAAAAAGTTAAACCGGAAGATGAAGTTTATCATTTAGGAGATGTTGGCCTTTCTTCTTCAGGAAAATTGAGAAAAATTCTTGAAAGGCTAAATGGGAAAATTTATCTGATTAATGGTAATCACGAGAAATCTGCCCAGGCGTGTCATACAAGATTTGAATGGATAAAAGACTACTATGAATTAGTCGTTAAAGATGATGAATTTGAACGTGGCGAACAGTTAATCGTATTGTTCCATTATGCAATGAGAGAATGGAATGCTTCTCATTGGGGAACATATCATCTCTATGGACATGCTCACGGAACTTTACCTGACGACCCAAATTCTTTATCATTTGATATTGGCGTTGATTGTCATAATTTTTATCCATTATCATATGAAGAAGTGAAAGCTATTATGAAAACTAAGCGTTGGACACCTCCTTTTGCAAAGGGAAATAGATAAAATGTGTTACAGTGCTGTCCAATAAGTATTATATTTCAGGATTTAGCCAATCCCTCACATCAATATCCAGAACCTTAGCGATTTTGTTTAAAACCGGCAATAAGATCATGTCCAAAGGTGATAAATGTCATTGGCGGAACTATGCATTTTCATTAATTTAAATTTATTCTAAATAGATAAAATCAATAAAATGAAAATCAATAATTTACGTGACCTGCTTCTGGAGCAGTTGAGAGACCGCTATAGCGCTGCTAGCCAGCAAGCTTCGATGTATCCTAAATTGGCCGAGGCTGCAAGCCATCCTGAGTTGAAAGACATTATTAGCAAAGACATTGATGCCAATAAAAATCATCAAAAAAAATTAGCCGAAGTGTTTGCACAACTTGGCGAAGAACCTGATGGAGAGCAATGTGAGGGTACGCTGGGCCTAGTGAACGAGGCCAATGAATTGCTGCATTATACAGATACCTCCATGATCAAAGATATAGGGATAGCGGTATCAATTCAGCATATCAACCATCATGATATTGCGGGTTATAAAAGTTGTGCAGTTTACGCCGAGGCTATTGAAGAAAAAACGTTAGCGGTGACTTTAGGTGAAATGCTGGAAGACGAGAAATCAACTGACGAATCCCTGAATACCTGGGTAGTACAAATCTTGAAAAGCAAACCCTAACTTGCCTTAACGTAAAATCTTTCTATGGGCAACGTGCCGGTCAAGTGGTTAGCGCACGTTTGCCTATAGTGTCTTTTGGCGCCGGAATAACCTTCCCCCGATAACCAGGTCTGCACTTTCAGCAATGCGCTAATCTTATCCTACGCCCTTACTCTATCACTATCATTAGCGACTAAAATTAACTAGTTCTAGGCGTTGACACCATGTTGGTTTGGTCATTAAATTTGAGCTTTTAAAGTAATTCCAAATAAAAGCTAACTTTTTATTCCACGCATTCCAACATGAAAAATATTGTACTATTTACATGCCTAATCTTGTTATGTTATGAAAGCCAGGCACAGCATGGCTCGGCTACCATACAAGGCAAAATAATTGATGAAAAAGGAGAACCATTAACCGGGATCAATGTACTATCCGCGGATTCAGCACCAGTTCTAGCAATAGTCGCCTGGTTAACGGACTGCGAAGCCATTCAAATTTCTGGACCAGCCCTTTACTCGTCAATATTGAACGGGTTGAAGTCATTAAAGGCCCTGCTTCAG
Source organism: Agaribacillus sp. DX54 (assembly GCF_056858335.1). NCBI lineage: Bacteria > Pseudomonadati > Bacteroidota > Cytophagia > Cytophagales > Splendidivirgaceae > Agaribacillus > Agaribacillus sp. DX54. The sequence continues at coordinate 93,743 of NZ_JBXEQE010000015.1, read as the reverse complement.
CGGTGTTTGCCAATACCAATCCTGGGGGGACAATCAACATGGTGACTAAAAAACCGCTCGATGAGCATCGTAAATCGCTCAGCTTTACTACCGGTACCTGGAACACCTATCGGGCCCAGGCTGATTTTACCGGGCCGATCAATGAGGAAGAAACCCTCTTGTACCGGTTAAACCTATACTGTAGACAAATTTCGTATTTCAGCCAATCTTGAAAACGTTTTTGACAAATTATATTACGCAGGAGGCTATAATTATCAGCGGAATTTTCCCGGAAATCCCAGGAATTTTTTACTCAATATCGGTTACACCTTTCAGGAATTCAAATACAATGATATGACCTTCAAAAAACTGACCGGAAAAATTCACCTGTGGCTTGGCTTTACGGCCGGACTGGTAGTGGTAATAAGTATGACAGCGGCGGCAATTTTTGTGTGGGATGAGGAGCTGACTGACTGGTATTACGCAGATTATGTGTTTATAGAGGCGCAAAAGGAGTTGCAGCCTGTGTCAGAACTTTTTTCGGCGGCCAGGCAAGCTTTGCCCGGAAAGGAGATCTATAGCTCTGAAATCTATAATGATCCTAACCGCGCTTATGTTTTTACCGCCTACCAGCGCAGCAAAGCGGCTGGCGGCTGGACCCATTGGGATGATCACGATTATTGGTACCGCGTTTATGTCAATCCCTATACAGGGCAAGTCACCGGCGTGGTAAATATGCTCACCAACTGGATCGACCTTACACGCAGACTTCACCAAAATTTGCTGCTGCGTTACAGTATCGGTACCTGGATTGTGGGTATTGCCACGCTTATCATCTTTGTCATGGTATTCACCGGCCTCGTGTTGTGGTTTCCTAAAAATCTGAAGGTACTCAAGCAACGTTTGAAGATCAAGTGGAAGGCCCGCTGGCGGCGTGTCAATTACGACATTCATAATGTGGGCGGATTTTATACGTATCTTGTTATCCTGCTGCTTGCCACCACCGGCTTGGTGTGGACATTTGACTGGTGGACCGACGGCATCTACCGGCTATTGGGTAACGACCCTAAAGAAGTATTTGCCAGTCGCCCCAGCCCACTGGAATGGGCAGATAAGCCTACAGGCCAGGCAGTAGATCTCGCTTTATATGATGCCATGCAGCGCAGGCCTCATTGGCTTGGTATCTACCTTAGCCTTCCCAAAAAAGAAGGAAAAGGTGAAATCAATGCTTACGTGTTGTTTGATGGTACTTCGGGTTGGGAAGAGTCTGACCAGTACGCTTACCACCCAACAACAGGACAATTACATTGGCAAAAAAAGCAGGAGGAAAAACTGCTGGGGGAAAAGTGGAGAAACTCCAACTATGCGATACATGTAGGCAGTATCTATGGCTTACCCACAAAGCTATTGGCTTGTTTTACAGCCTTATTTTGTGCTTCATTGCCCGTTACAGGCTTTTTGATTTGGCTGGGAAGACGTAAAAAAAAGAAAAAGCAAAAAAATATCCACCGAGAAAAACCCAAAGATCAAATCTGGCAACAGACTGCAAGAAAAGTATCGGTGCCCCGGTAATTGATTGTCAATCAAAATGCATAGCCCTAACCTGCCAAACCGTTACTACGCATTTCCCACAAACCGTTAGCGAACATTTCTCACTAAAAAATTTCATCTGTCTGTGACAATTCCTGAAATTTTGCTGCTAATACAATAAAAGCAGTAGCTTAAAATGAAATTGGAAAAGCGTCACTTTATTCAAATCATAAACAATAATAAAGGCACTATCAGAAGCCTCTGTAAAGTTTATTATGCGAATAGCGAAGACCCAAAAGATGCTTTTCAAGACATCATTCTTCGACTTTGGAAATCATTCGCCACATTTCGCAGAGAATCTGAAGTCAGCACCTGGATTTATCGGATAAGTCTTAATACGATTCTTACTAAAAAAAGGAGATAAGAAATCGGTTTCCATTGAGCCACTTGATACACCTCATCAGGATTTTTGCATTGCAAATGAGATGGTATGGAGTCTGTTGGGTTTTAGGAACCCTTGGTTATAAAATCATGCTTAATGTTTACAAATCAGAAGACACTCCAACTATTGAACTTGATAAATTCACAACTTATATAATGTTGGGAGCAACCCTGTCAAATGGGTATCCAAGCTGGGGTTACTGCTCATCTACCTGTATCAATTCGTCATCCTTCCAGGTTCCTTTGGCTACTATTTCACCTTCTTCTCCGTAAAAAGTGCCTTCACCATTACGCTGGTCATCTTCCCAATGGCCTATGAATTTTTCGCCGTTTGTCCAATGGTACGTTCCTAATCCGTGGCGTCTGTCATCTTTGTAATGGCCTTTATAATATTGACCATCCGGCCAGTAAAACGTGCCTTGCCCATGGCGCAGGTTATTTTTCCATTCTCCTTCGTAGCGGCTTCCTGTACTAAGGAGGGCCACCCCCTGCCCCCGGGCCATATCGTTTTTTACCTGGCCTACGTAGTGGGCTTGTATTCCCTTGCTGGTTTTGAACGTGAGGTAGGCATAGTCCGCATTTTCTTCGAGTTGACTTTCGAGGTATTTTATTCGCATATAGGCTTTGTCAAGGGCAAAACTGAGGGAGTCAAACTGCCGTATCTCTTCCGGGGTGACATCTTGTTGAGGGATGGTAGCGATGGTGGCCGAAGAAGTGTCTTTCCCATCTACAATTTTCTTGTCCTTATCCATCAACTCGCGGGCCAGTTTTATTCGTATTTGAAGTGCCCGGGAAAATTGCGCATTTTCCACTTGTTCGGCTTGCTTTTGGTAAGCGCTTATGGCTTCAGCGTACTGACCGGTAAGCAGTAAAGAATCAATGGCTTCTAATGCTAAGGGTTGATGGAAGAAATTGGGATTTTCCATGGTCCGGATTTTCTTCTCTGCCTGTATTAGCTGCTCATTCGACTGTTGGATTTTAAAGATAAAGTAAATAGCCAATACGGTCGTCACGGCCAGTAAGGAATAGGAGATTATTGTAGCTTTTGTCCTGGGCATCTATAGTATAAGTTTATGGTAATCTCTAATCACTTTGGTGAATAGATGGGAGTTTACTTTTTATTTTTCTTAAATCCGGAGAGAAATACAAATGGAATCGCAAGGTCCAATTTTGCCGGTAGATGCTGCCCTCCGCGAGGTCCTGGCCTTGGGAATACATAATGCCGGAGGCCAGGGTGATCCTGGGGTTTACAATGTAACCAAAGGAGGTATGTAAACGCAAATCTTCAAAAGGACTATCCACCACAGGTTTTCCACTTTGCATGATCAGCTCAGCTTCTGGCGAAACATAAAATGTCTTAGAAGCCAATTTTGGTTTGTTCAAGGGGATTTTAAACTTTAACATGTATCGCCATCGATTTCTGAAAATGTACTCGCTATCTTCATGGAATCCCTGAGACCAACGATGCTCGATACGAATGCGGTGATACACCATCATTCTGGTCAGCGGCATAGCAAACAAATATTGATGCCAGATGCGCCATTCAGGAACGGTATTTCTTTGCGTTGGGGTCTTGTTCGTATTGTAATTGACACGTAAAACCCCACCCAGACTAGCGTTGAACTTTTTGGAAAATAAATAGCTAATAGCATGCCGGTTATAGATTTGTGCTACTTGCCCGGCAAAAGGGGTGTTACCTTTTTCCGCCATCCTGAAGTGTGTTTGGGCAATCCAAAACAACCGGTCAGAAATTCGAATATTCCCATAGGTATTTACCCACATAATCGTCACAGGCTCTTTGTATTCAGAGTCTCTGGGTTGTTGTTGTGCCATAGCGTAGCATTGAAATAGCACCGATAGCAAGAGTAGCCCTAAGATTTTTTTCTTGTTACGCAGCTTCATGGTTTAACCACTTTGTTGTCAGTTTGAATGTTAAATAATTGCATGATCGCCAACGGGTCAACCTCCCTTTTTAGTTTGCGTTCAAGCTTGCCGGTATCCTCTTCTCGCAGCGCCAACATCCTTTTGTGGGTATTCTCCAGGAGTGATATCAACTGGGGTGTATTATTGCATGAAAGAGCGTTGTTTAACTCATTGAACAGGTATGGGACAAGTATTTCCCGGTAAGCACCGGTGATGTGTCTCTTCACTTGTTCGTTCATCACCGTTGCGGTGAACGGATTCCAAACCTGATCGGTGTACAACACTTTGATTTCATCCATTTGTACCTGAAGCATCGAAATTTTTTCTGATAAATCCTGCATTTGATCGAAACAGCTCGTAAGCCATCGTGCCCGGTCAGGCTTTTTCGCCAGGTCATTCATAGAGGAATATTCACTGAGTTCGTTTGTAGCGGCTCGCTTTACGGCAACTAAAGTGCTTTGAGGTTCACCTGTTATTTTTTCTCGCAGTGAGTCCACCAAATCATTCAAAGCAGTCATTTCTGCGATCAGTCCTTCCTCTAGCATCATCAATTGCGTCTGCCGCTGCTCATTGGTCAATTTCTCATTTAACTGGGTTTGAATAGACTCCATGCTACCGGCTACATATTTGGCAAGCTCGTAAATACCTTCTATACCATCTTTTTCAAACTGGTAGGCTTCGGCGTTCGGCCCTTTATATGATCTTGTTATTACGCTATCTACAAATTCATAGGTCACACCGATTTCAGTTGAAATCGCATCATGCTGCCATAATATCGATGAGATATGCTCTCGTGGCACGAAAGACAGGATATTCCGATCATACAATTGAGTTACTTCTTCGAGTAGTGATAAATGCTTTCCGGAAAGCTCATCTACTACCGAGAGCAGAAAAAAGGCTTCATTATCCGACATTTTGAGGATGTTGAGCTGGGTACTTTTCAGCAAGGCTTCACTGATTTTTTTACTTTCAGTATAATAAGCCTTTATTGAATCAAGTTGATTTAACTCATTATTATTCAATGAATTATAATTTACTTTTACTTTGAATTCCGGCATAAACCGGGACTTTCCCAACTTAGACAGAAGATCATCAATTTTTCGATAATGCTTCGCATTTTCAACAAGTAAACTATTCAACTTACCTTTGATTTCAACACGGTGATCTCCCGTTAGCCGTTGATTAAGTTTGATGATTTCAAGGTATCTCTCATCCAGGTTAATTATTTGGGGATTCTCAATTCCGTCGTTATAGACTTCCAAAGTAACTGTAAAGTCGTTTTTCTTTACTAAGATCTTGTCGAGACTCCCTTCCGAAAAATGCCAGCTTTCGATAACACCCGGCTCATCAGCGGAATACAATTCCCACACATCATGGGCCAGACCGTCTCTCAGAAACCTGCCCATAAGCGTCATGCGCTCATTTTGAATGCTAAAACTTTTTTGGGGAACACCCCTGTCAAAATCAATTGTACTCTTGAAAAGCGTCTCTTGAACTTGGGATTCCCTGATATGCTGTGTGGTTTGGGTCCATCTCCCATGAGGTGTACCTTCTAAGATATTACCCGAGGTCTCATGGTAAATACCATTGGTTTTTACCTTATAATAATAATCAATAACCTCAAGTACTTCCGCACCGTCAATGGTAAATTCTCCAAATTGAAAACGCCAGGGACCATCGGGTACATTATTCTGAAAAGCGCCTTCAAAATAAAAGTAGAGATCCTGCTTGGATAGCAGGTCTTTCAAATTAGCATGCTGCATTTGAAATCGGCCATCAAAAATAGTATCGCCATCCAATAGCTTATAACCAAACTCCGCCATCCCCTCATATTTACCTGCCTTGTAGGGGCCGCTATAATTCAATGCCATTTGGCCATAAAGCGAATAATGGACGACTATTGACAGCCATAAGAATAGGGTTATTTCTTTAAACAATAGCATTGCGCAAAGAAATAAAAATTAAATTGAAATGAGATAATAATCAGCCTGATAAATTAGCCATTAAGTCCTTGAACCACCTTGCGTTGCCGGGGTTGACCGGTAGTATATTTTTTACTATTCTTCAACGTAGCGCTTATGTTTAAATTAAATCTTTGCTTTCCATCCTTGACATGTGGATTGTGTTGGATATACACTTCCCCGGCATATTTTTCTATGGCTTCTTCAGGCTTATTTTGATTGAACATCAGATCACAAAAAGCCACTGCATTTTTCCTGTTGTCTTCTAACATGGGTAAAACTATTCAAATCATAAACGGTCCACAACCATGGCTATTATAACCAAAAACCCTCCGGAATACAACCATGTTAAATTCCTGGCCGGCCTTAGCTAATCAATTTCAAATACCGTGTAAGTAAAAACCACCCCATACCCATCACTATGGCGACGGCATCCAACCAGTCAGCTATGAAGCGATCTGAAAAATAAGGAAAAAGTACCTCGGACACAAAAATGATATAGCCTGTGGTCACCACTATGTCTGCCACTGTCAACCGTTGCTGTCCGAAAAACAATCGTCGCTCAAAGGAAACGGCTGTCAGTGCAAGCGCTCCGGCACAAAAGGGATCCAGATAGGCATCTGCCAGTTCCAGCCGTAAACCCAGCCAGTGCTGCAGGTATTGATGCACAAGGAAAAGTACAAGTGGGACAACCCAACTATAATGCCAGCTAATCTGCTTTACAAGGCCGCTAATAAAGCGAACAAAAGCCCCACCAGTATCAATGGACTCAGCGCCACTAATATGAGGAGTATGATGATCCGGATGCTGATTTTTGCGGTTTTGACCCAAAATGTATCGCCTGATTTGATGGCGAAAAGTTTGTTCCATTTGTTATATGTATCTTTGGCACGATCTGAGAGGTTACCCTCCGCATGGGAAGGCTTGCCCTCTGATTCAGCGGCTGATTGGCGCTTCATAAGTTTATACCGGTATATCCTGTTTCCCCTTCTTAAAAGAATAAGGAGATGGTTCCACTAAATCCATTTTACGGATTTTTCATTAGCATAATCATCTCCTTCACTATCTGAAACAACAGTTTTCACTCCTTTTAGTTGCTGTTAGGTGCTGTTTTGTTAGCCATAACGATTTTCCCGATCCGAAACGCTCTTTGATACGGACTATTCCTTTCTCTTACCAGGTGACCGTAGATCATCATAAAATGTTGTAATGACATTTATCTGAATTCTGATTGACCGATATCATAGCGAAGTTTTGATTTTGCCCATAGGTTTGTACCGGGCATGATAGGATACCAGCCCTTCATTTGATCATTAAATAACGATTAACCCTATGAAAGCACTAGTTTATCATGGTCCCGGTAAAAAAAACTGGGAAGAGAAACCAAAACCAACTATTCAGGAACCAACGGATGCCGTTGTAAAAATTTTGAAAACGACAATTTGCGGTACAGATCTGCACATATTGAAAGGCGATGTACCGGAGGTGGAAGATGGAAGGATTATAGGTCATGAAGGCGTCGGTGTTATTGAGGAAGTGGGGGGCGCAGTTAGCCATTTTAAAAAAGGGGATCACGTATTGATCTCCTGCATTACCTCTTGTGGCAAGTGTGAATATTGTAAAAAGGCCATGTATTCACACTGTGAAAACGGTGGTTGGATACTGGGGCATTTAATTGACGGCACTCAGGCCGAATATGTAAGAATACCTTATGCCGATACCAGCCTGTATCTTGTTCCGGCCGGTGCAGATGAAGAGGCGCTGGTGATGTTAAGTGATATTTTACCCACCGGTTTTGAGTGTGGTGTTTTAAAAGGAAAGGTAAAGCCCGGAGATACGATTGCCATTGTCGGTGCAGGCCCCATTGGAATGGCTACCTTATTGACGGCCCAGTTTTTTGCTCCCGCAGAAATCATCATGATAGACGTCGATGACAACCGGCTCGAGGTAGCCAAAACTTTTGGTGCCACCCATACCATTAATAACTCGGATGGGAAGGCCCTGGAAAAGGTGATGGAATTCACCGACAACAGAGGGGTTGACACTGCGATTGAAGCGGTAGGTATTCCCGGAACCTTCGAACTATGTGCGGCCATGGCTACTGCGGGAGGTTACATAGCCAACATTGGTGTTCATGGAAAAAGCGCCACCCTTCACCTGGAAACATTATGGGCCCACAACGTGACCATCACCACACGCCTCGTGGATACGGAGACCACACCTATGTTGTTCAAAAATGTTCAGTCGGGTAAACTGGATGCCAGGCAACTCATTACCCATCATTTTAAACTGGACCAGATTATGGAAGCGTATGAAACTTTTCAAAATGCGGAAAAGGAAAAGGCATTGAAGGTGATCATATCCGGTTAGAGAATTGGTTTTAAACTAAGGAACTGGCAAGAACCCGTGCAAGCCTCTAAAAATAGATAATTCCCCATAGCGCGCGTTCGCGGCTGTTGCACAACGTTTTCGCCTATAAAAAAATACAAGCACATTCTTAAGTTGTGTAACGGACACGCGCGCCAATTCAAAGTAGCCCCTCCGCTTCAAGCATCGCCCTGGTTTGTTTGTGCTGCGCCCAGAATGTCTCATCGATCCTGGCCATCACGGTGTCAAATTCAGGGTGGTCTTTGAGTCTTTCCAATAAAGGTTCGTCCCGCAAAAAGAGCAGTACCCAGAATTGGTAGTTTTTCTGCCTGGAGAAGGTCTTTAAATGCTTCATCGCCAGATCGAGGTCACCATGATGGGTATAGTAGGTTGACAGGCTTAGGCCCTGATACATGGAGTGATCTTTGTCTGCATACGCCTTGTAGGCGGCAAAGTATTTTTTTGACGCCTCTACCTGGCCAACCTTCTCCAAAACATAGGCAATTTTGGCATTTTCACTCGGGTATACATCCAGATCTTCGGCTTTCTTGATCCTAATGAAATCGTCATAGTACTTCATTGCCTCATTAAAGTCACGGAGGTAATAGCACACCTTAGCAACTTCCTGGATGATATCAAAACGGGTGGTGTCTTTTTCCAAAGCCCTGAGCAGTAGCTGTTTGGTTTTCTTCAGGTCTTTATCCTGCGCAAGCTGGACATAGGCATATACGTATTCCGAAAAAAGATTCGCAGGATTGTAGGCCAACGACTTTTTGATGTTTTCCCCGGCCTCTTTTAAAAAACCTGTTTGTACCAGCGCATTGCTCAAATGGAGGTAACTGTAGCTGGCGGTTACCGAGTCCTGGCCACCCCTATTCAACCTGCTTGCCCGAAGCGCATGCTCCAGGTACTTTTCAGTATCAGGCATATAAGTGGTATAGATATCTGCCAGAAAATTACTTACCCAGCCCGAATTGGGCCGATAGGCAAGCACTTTCTCAAGAAATTTAACAGCGAGTTCATACTGTTCGTCCTCCATGTAAAATAAGGCTTTTGCCAACATGCTTTCAGGCAGATCCGCATCTAACAGCAACGCCTTATCGGCATAGGTGTTGATTTGCCCGGCATATTGCTTGTGGGCCTGAAAAATATCGAGGTAGTAGTAACAAATCGCCATGTAAGCATAGGCATGCGCAAAGCCGGGATCCTGTGCAATGGCTTTCTCAAAATTTTCTATGGCCTGATAGAGCCCTTCCCGGGTTTCTTCACGTGTGTATTCAAGTCCTTTCAGATAATGATCATAGGCTACCAAATCTTCCGTGGGTATTTTGTCAATGCGCTTTTCTTCTTCCGGGGTAATGATTACCGCTATCTGGCCGGCAATATTCTTTGCTACTTCGGTTTGCAATGGAAAGATATCCTCGACCCGCCGGTTATAACGCCGTGACCAAATATGTTTGTCCCGTGGTGCTTCCACCAACTGGACTGTAAGCATAATCTGATCCCCTATCTTTTGACCACTGCCTTCTACAAAGTAGTTCACGTCCAGTTCCTTTGCCATCTCCCTGATGGTTTTAGGATTATGCCGGTATTTTTCCACACTGGTTCTGCTGACAACTCTCAGGTCTTCAATTTTCTGCAGATGGCTGAGTATGGCTTCCATCAACCCATTGATGATGTAGACATTGGAAGAATCGTCACTATCGTTTTTGAACGGTAGGACGGCAATGGATTTTTCAAGCGGTTCCGGTGTTGATTTTGGCTGCAGCCAAACAAAAACGGCGATTGCCAGAACAACGGCTAAAATTAACGACCAAACCGGCACCACCGGTAATCTCCCGGAGTTCTGATCGCCCGATACATTTTCCTCTTCCTGCTCCTCTTCCATTCTTCCCAGTTCTCTGGGCGGAAAGCCATATTGATCCTTAAAACACTTGATAAAATAGGAAGTACTGTTGAAGCCCACTTTAAATGATACCTCGGAAACGGTCAGGGAGTCATCCTTTAACAATTCCCTTGCCTTTTGCAAACGTACCTGGCGGATTAGCTGGCTCACCGAAAGCGAAGTGATGTTTTTAACCTTGCGAAGCAGATGGGACCGGCTCATATTAACTTCTTCCGCCAACTCAGAAACGCCGAATTGCTCATCCGAAAGATTTTCTTCGATCTTTCGGAGCACTTTCTTGAGCAACGCATTCTTTATCGTTGAAAAATCGCTCATGGAAACGGGCCATGCTTGGCAATGACTGCCTACAATGATAAATGAAAGGATCGCTAAATCAAAGTCTTTTTTTAGTGGATTACCCCTGGCAATGCGTCATAATTGATACCGATGAGTCATAGTTTCAATGCCTGATTTATACTTTATATACTTTGCAGCATAGGTATTTAGTACCGCCCCTGTGCCGGATATAACTTTTTGATATTGAAGTAAATGTGAAATTAAACCAAACCTGTTATGAAACTTTTTAAAAAAATGTCTTTGCTGAATTCCATTAAATTTACTTTCACTGCCAGCCTTTTTTTCCTGATTAGAAATCGTAAGGGATTTACTCGCAGCCGGTGCGGATGCCAGTCTGAGAAATCACTATGGTTCAACGGCGCTGGAGTCTGTCTCTGCACCCTTTGAAGATGTGAAAGCGATCTATGATCAGATCAGCAAAGACCTGGGGCCTTTGGGGTTAAAGCTGGATTATGAGCAACTTCGGAACACCCGGCCTGTCATTGTAAAAATGTTGTCAGAAAATCAACTTTAATCTTGTCGCTTATACGATCATGTTGATTGCAAACAGAAGATATGACATAGACTGGCTGGGAGTCATCGCCATTGGCCTGTTATTAATTTATCATATTGCCATCGGTTTTCAGCCATGGGGCGTGTTGATCGGCTTTATTCAAAACAATGAACCTATGGAGTCTGTTTGGATTCCTATGTCCATGCTAAATGTATGGCGAATCCCGCTACTGTTTTTCGTATCGGGCATGGGTGTCTGCTTTGCCATCCGGAAGCGGAATTGGAAGCAGTTGCTTCTTGAGCGATCACAGCGGATTTTACTTCCCTTTGTATTTGGTACCCTGACCATTGTGCCTATCCACATTGTATTGTGGCAGCGCTACTATCATCAGGACATCGAGTATGTTTTAAATCCATCGCATTTATGGTTTCTGGGCAACATTTTTATTTACGTGCTGGTGTTATCACCATTATTTTTCCTTATGAAGACTCACCAAAATGGGACTTTCCGTAGATGGCTCGCTGTCCTGTTCAGCAAGCCTGTGGGATTGCTGTTAATTGTTGTGCCCTTTATTATTGAAGCCGCTTTGATCGAGCCTGAAAGTTATGAACTCTATGCGATGACATTCCACGGCTTTTGGCTGGGACTGCTGGCGTTCCTGTTCGGTTTCTGCTGTGTGTATAGCGGGGAGGTATTCTGGCAGACGGTATTAAAATGGCGGTGGCTATTCTTTGTGGTCGCTTTTGGCCTGTATCTGGTCCGGCTGATTATTTTTGAGCTTCAGGGACCCAACTACCTTACGGCTTTTGAATCCAATATGTGGATATTCGCTGTATTTGGTTGGGGGTATAAGTATTTAAACCGGCCAAGCAAAGCCCTGAGTTATCTGAGCCAGGCAGCTTACCCGGTTTACATTATCCATATGGCGTTTTTATATTTGGGATCATCCCTATTTTTCCCATTGGCTGTACCGACTGAAATCAAATTCATGCTGGCCAACCTTTTTACCATTTTGTGTTGCTTTATTGTCTATGAACTGGTTATCAGGCTGATCAATCTATTGAGACCTCTTTTTGGATTGAAGGTAGTTGAGCGGAAGGCTAAGGATAAAACCTATGTCCGCAAACATGAGAAAAAACCCGCGTAAATGGCTGGAAGTGTATGAATAGGTAGCATTTAGTTTTCGACCTCCGGCATTATTTTGTCTGAGTCGGTTTTATCAATATTGTATAAACAATGCACGTAGATTCTCATTGGCTAAAAGCTCGGTGACTCTTTGAGTCTTCGTGCCTCTCATATATAGGGCAATTTCCGGTTCATCCAGGATGGAAATTGATCGGTCATTATTATGATCATTTTTCATTTCTAAGAGCAGAAACCTCAGACTTAAGTGCTTGATTGTCCTCTTTCAGATCTTTTATTTCTTTATTCATCTCAATCATATAAAGAGTAAGTTCCTCCACTTTCTTTAAAAGTTTCAGATTCATGTCTTTCAAATTTATACCGCTTTCCTCCATTTCAAAAGCTGAAGGTATCTCTGGTAGATGGCAATTTTCTTTAATGTAGATTTCTGTTTCTTCCAGCGTTCTTAGTTCATAGTTACTTTCAAAAACATAATCCGGAGCAACCGCTCCATTAAGGTCAACTTTTACTTCATTGGTATGAATGGTTCCTTTTACGGCAAGTTCAGCGTCTGGCGAGGTGGTTCCAATTCCTACTCTCATAACCACCACTAAATTCTATTTCACCTCCCTGCCCGGTTACTAAGCCATTTCGTGTACCACTTAAATAGACCTTTCCAATGTGTCCATTATCTCCATAAATCCCAAGGTTAAGCTGGCCGTTGTTGTTATATTCTAAGTAGTTTGTTGATGTATTATCTTCAAATTGAAGTTTTTTAAATTGAGCTTTGACAGTGATAGTTGTGAAAAACACAATGGCCAATAAATAAATCTTTTTCATAATTTTATTCTTGGTTATGGATGGTATAATCTTTTATTTAAAGCTTTTTTGCAGTGGATCATATTAATGATCGATACTTTTATATTAAAAAGTCAAACCTGACATATTTACGCTTTATACACCTTGGCCAGGGATTTGTTCCCCAAGATAAAACCGTTCAGTGACATGAGATGTCACCGAGATTTTTTTATTTGAAATAGTTTATTAGCAAGACATAACAGCATCAAAAATCCATTACATTAGCATTGTAGATCAGGCAGGTACGAAATACCTGCTCGGGTTATCTGACTATTGCCGGCAACCGTAAAAACCAAAAATGAAAAAAAGCCTATACGATTTAACAAAAGAAGATTGGAATTCCCTTTTCCCTGTAGAACTGGTTGAACACAATCCCGCATGGAAAGATATTTTTGAAGAAGAAAAAAAGAGGATTACAGGAAAGGTAGGTAAGGATGTCATCTTAAGAATAGAACATTTTGGCAGTACCTCCATACCCAACATCAAGGCCAAACCATATATTGATATAATCATTGAAATACCCGAAGTACTGCTCTTCGACAAAAGAGTAATAAAGGATTTTGAAAAACTAGGGTATACCTATTTTAAGGTACCTGAAAGAGAAAATATTCCGGCTTATATGTCATTTGGCAAAGGGTATAACCTGAATGGGGTAAAGGAGCAGATTTATCATATTCATATGTGTCCTAAAGGTAATTATATGTGGAGACAGATCGAATTCCGGGATTACCTGATCGCTCACCCGGACAGGTCCAAAGCCTATGAACGACTAAAAATTGATTTGGCCTCCGGACACAAGAATGACCGGGGCGGATATGTTGTTGCTAAAACCGCTTTTATCAACGAAACGCTAGACCTTATAAAAGGAAAAGCCAGTCACTAACCATTCAAAGGGTTCAGTTAAGCGGGAATTTACGGGTAACGGTACAGGTGTAACCTGGCTAAACCTAAAATTCCCGATGTCTGAAAACAGATTGATATTCAACGTATTACGATTTTAGAACTCATGAGAAAAGAAGGTTGGAGGTTTTAAATTGGATCAAAAATGTATAAAAAGCAGACCACATATAAAGAGTGGCCTGCTGACATGGTATGAAATTTAAGATTTCACCAATGTCTCCAGTTCCGACCACAGCGCTTTTAAACTATAAAGTGCGTTTTTTTCTGTGGTATCGAGGCAAAAATCTGTGTGATAAAGGGCAAGATCATGAATCATTTTTAAGGCATGTATCAAATCCTCTATTCCTAGAGATTTGAGGTTTTCAATACATTTCACTTCCAAAGAAATCAGAGGTTGAGGTTTAATGCACTCAGATTTCTTTAAGGATGGGGCACTAACTGTTTGTGACTGATTGACATTTAGGCATAAGCCATTGTCATTCTGTGTTCGCATAATAGAATGAATTTTTAAGATAAACAATGAGAGGGGAAGTCACTGCGAACACATTCCAAGCGGTGCTTAGATAGGTCTCGGGACTTTCACCCGTATGCTTCCCCAAGATTTTCCGTTTAAGACTTAACTGCAACAAATGCACCATGAGTAATAAAATTTTAAAATGTGTTCGCATTTCAAAGTTAAGAAAACCAGGAAAAGAATCCAGAAAAAAAGTCAACAACATGTTGTATGTGAAATGGCGCTGTTCTGCCATGCTGAAAAGTCTATACTTTTAACAATTTGTCGGTCAAAAGAATGCCGTGGTAGGTTCTGGTATGTTATTACTTGTATATGCAACTTAAAGGTGCTTTCACAAACAGCAGCTCATGTTAAAATACCTTGGTGGTTCACCATTTTTCACCACGGAAGCACTAAGACACAAAGAGACACAGAGGTTTGCGCCATGTCGTTATCCGCGATAGTGACCATATTTTCATCAAAACTCTTTTTCTCCAAACTCACTTTTGATGAACTTCGCCTTATTTTCAGATTTATTCAGCGCGTAGCTCAGGTTAAGCATAATCATGTCAACCTCATATACATAGTTAGTGGTGGTGAAAAATTCTCCTTCCCGGAAAGTGGTGATGCGTTGTTCATTGCTTTCCAGTAATCCCATGTCCATGTGAAGCCATTGCAGTGTGGCCGTGAGACGATTATCCAGGAGCCCTTTTCTAACGGTCAGGTTAGGTGAAAGAAAGCGAGAGTCCTCTCCCTGGGCCGTATTGCGGTCGGAAATGTAATTTAGTGACCATTGCACACTGTAATCCCGGGGCAAATGAAAAGTCATATTGGCATTGATGGAATAGATCCAACCGGAGGTGTTTACCGGACGGTCATCAAATGTACCTTCGATTTCATAATGATACAGATTTCCACCGGCAAATACCTGCCACCATTTAGCCGGTTTTAACTCAGCCCCCACTTCAAAACCATATGAACGCCCCACACCCACGTTAGAATAGATCCGGTTGAGAATGGTATCGTTGTAAACATTGTTAACCCGGTTTACCAAATTTTCGACATTCCTGAAATATCCCGTGGCATATACCGAGTTTTCCCCGAAGTCTTTAATGAAGCCCAGCTCCACAAGGTCGATAAACTCTGGCAAAAGTTCCGGCTCTCCCTGCTCAAGGGTTTCTGAGTGCTCACGCTCGGGAAAAGGATTCATTTTGAAAGTGGTAGTACGCTCAATGCGTTTGCTGTAGGCAGCTTTGATTTTCAAACCATCATTGATCGTATATTGCACATTGGCTGTTGGAAAGGGTTTCACAAAATCATAGAGGTAGGTGGTATCCAGCGTCCCGGCTTTGTCTTTCAAATCAAGCTCGCGGTCCATGTATTCCAGGCGCAATCCAACGCCATAGTCCCACTTACCTTTGTTTCCCGAAAGCTGCGCATAAGCAGCGTGAATCCGTCTTCGTAGTTCCACATTACTCGAAAACTCAGGAACCAGTTCAAAAATTCCTGTTTCATTTTTCTTTCTTTCATACACAAAGTCACCGGTATGGTCCAGGTCGCGAAACTGATAACCGGCTTCAATGGTACCGATATTTAGCGGCTTGGACTGATAGTCTGCCTGAAAGCGTAAACCATTTAATGGATTATCATTGGTGTTGAATTCATCTTGAAACACCACGTTTGTATCGGGCCATCCCAGGTTACGGTTGGTGGTAGGGCCACCCAGGAGTGTATATTCGTAAAGCAAGGAAGTCGACAGCCTTGATTTGTTTTCAAAAAGATGGCTGTAGTCAAAACTGCCCAGTACAAAATCACCCTTGCGGATACGGAGATTTTCATTGAAATATTGCAGCGTATAAAGCCGCTCTTCTTTGAAAACGGCATGATTGTCAAAATACAAAATATCGGCTGTGCGGTCTTTGCTGCGCTTTCCGGCAAAAAAGCCTACGCTGTAGTTATTCCTGGGGTTAGGGGTATAACCAATGGTAAACCTCCCGGAGTAGTTGACTTCATCAAAGCTTCGTTCGCCGTCTGAGGGGAAACGTGTGAGTGTATCTTGTATCATGGTAAAAACATCTCCTTCCCTGCGGCCGGTTATGTCATTTCGCAGATAGCTGGCCCCCAATGATATGTCCCATTTGTTTTTTCTGTAGTTAATGGTGAAGTCCCCACCAAAGCGCGGTGCTGATTCAGCATTGTTGTAGTCTTCAATACTCGGCATACCCACCCTGGCATTAATCTGCGCAAAAAGGCCATCGGCAGCCCCCTGATGAGTAATAATGTTGATGATACCTGCTTTTCCCTCAGGGTCGTATTTGGCGGATGGGGCAGTAATTATCTCTATATTTTGGACTGCGTTGGCAGGCATTTGGTTCAGTATCACAGTGGCATCGGTCTGTACCGGCTTGCCATTGATCAGGACTACAAAACCCGATGATCCCCTGGCCCGGATTTGCCCCTGGGCATCGACAGAGATAGAGGGAAGGTTGCGCAGTACATCAGTGGCCGTACCACCCTGGCTGGCTTGAAACTTATCTGCCTCAAATACCTGACGGTCTACTTTATGGACGGTAGTTACTTTTTCACCTGTAATCTCTATTTCATCCAGCATCTGTTGATTGGGAAGCAATGCCAAAGACGAAAGTTTGACTGTTTCATTTTTTTCGATGGTAATGTTATCAACAGTTTTAGTTTCATAGCCCATGAATCGGGCAGTGAGATAATAGCGGCCAGGCTTAACGTTTTGGATTTCAAAATCACCTTCCTGCGAAGTAACGGTTCCGGTGACCAATGTGCTGTCTTTTTGATTGTAGACCACTACGCTTGCATATTCTATGGGTACATTTTCCATGCTGTCTACCAATTTGCCTTTGATGGTCTGGCTAAAAACGGCTGGCGCGATAAGCCATATTAACAACGACAGAAATAGTTTTCTCATCTAGGTTAAGTTTATCCGCAAAGAACGAATGCCATGCACAAAAATCATGGTAAATTTTTTCTAATCATGGTAGATTATCTACCTGGTACCGGCGCGGTACTCCATCGGGGTAAGTGCTGTCAATGATCTGAAAAACTTAACGAAGTTGGAAACATCACTGAAGTTAAGCCTGAATGCAATCTCAGAGACGGTCAGGGTAGTGTGGGTGATCAGGTTTTTAGCTTCTATCAATATTCGCTCCTTGATGATGTCTATGGCTGATGATTGCGCCGCTGACCTGCATATGGTATTGAGGCGTTTGACGCTCAGGTTCATTTGCTCTGCATATTGGCTGGCTTGTCTCAGCTCAATAAAGTGGTCGTTGACCAGCTTTTTAAACGCATAGAAATCCGCAATAATGGAAGGTTCGACACTTGTGTTTTTGTCGGCTAGCGCTAATGTTTTTAATAAGGTCAGGTTAAGGTAGGCCTGAAGGATTTTGTTGTCCCTCCAGGCTTTAAAATCGTCATAAAACTGTTCCAGCAGGGTGAAAAGGCCGGTTTGTTCGGGCAAATTAAATTGCACAGACATACTGAAAAGATTGTTCATTGTCTCAGTATATGTGGCCATGACTTCTTCCTTAAACAGTATTACAAACCCTTCCGGAATCTGTGAGAAATCCCAGCAGTGTACCTGTCCGGGTTTCAGGTAAAAACCTGTATACGGCTTCACCTCAAACTTTTGGTCATCGATGGTATGCATACCTGATCCTTTAAACAGAAAAATCAGTTCGTGGTAACCGGCGTGTTTATGGGGTTTGGTTGGCTTGATTACGGGTTTCATGCGTGAAACCTCGATCAACATGTCATCCTGGATTTTCTTCTTAAAATCTATTGCCATAGGTGTTTGGTAAAAAAGCGTTTGCCCAATTGGAAAGTTACTAAATAAGTAACGTGGATCTGGGGTAACAGTTTGTAATTTTCTTTTACGCCCTACTCTATTTTAGGAAACCTGAAGTTTAAAAACCACCAAGACACAAAGAGGCACAAAGCATTTTGTCGAAAACGTTATGCAACAACTGTTATGTGATGCACTTTATTTATGCATTGCGTCTGACTTAATCGCCTCCAGCAATTCCTCATCGGTCATGTAATACTTATCCATGAAAGCCTGCTCCTTTTTAAAAAATTCAATGCAAGATGAATCTTTTCTGACAAAATAAGCATATTGGTATATCTGGCTCCCCAATCCGTGATAAAGTGGCATCAGGTCCGTTGTCCGTTCGTGAATGGCGCGGAATTTATCGTCTTTAAGGTATTTGAGTCCCCATTTACCAAATTTGAAGAGGTTAAGCCGGTGGTAGTAAACGACATGTCCCAGTTCATGCGCTAAAATGCCTACCTGGGCGTCAAATGGCAGGGAACGAAGCAGGATCGGTTCAAAAAAAGCCCCCTCCTTCCTGGTATCGTTTAACAAAATACGGTATTGCCGATTCTTCCGTTGCCCAAACAGCGTCCATACATCCAGGGTGGACTCCATTGGCGCACCATCCTGGGTGAGTATCATATCAATTTTCACATCTTTTAGCTGGGGATAAGCGGTGTAAGCAATCGCTGCCGCTACCTCAAACCCTTCCGGTAAGCCTTTATGGTCTCCAATAATGGCTTTTAAGCTATCCAGATTGTATGACCTGTTGGCAAGTGTGTCGGGAAAACAGTAAGGCTCGAAGTCAGGCCTCTTTTGTGCCGGATCTACACGTTGCAGCAATACGCCGGCGGCAACCAGCGAGGCGGTAGCGATTGCGATTAAAAGCACATAAATGAATATTTTCATAATTTGGAATTATGTGTAGTCATAGTATGACTTGGAGTCATACTATGACTGGATTCGGAATTTATTGCTTTGGAGGAATGGTATGGGCGGAAGGGGTAAATGGAGTGTGTGAAATGTGTTCTTTGTATTCCGGAGGGGTTAAACATGGATGGATGAAGGTTACTGTTTTTGTCTAATGGCTTCTGCCGGATAAAGATGTTTTTTACAAACGCCATGTAAGACTTTTTACAGTCACCCCGATAAAAGTAAACTGATGACCACTATTAAATTTTTGGGTAGAGCCACGAATACCCAGGATAACTGACCGGGTTATGGCAACATCCAGATTCAACCCAAGTGTATATCCGATTTGCAATGGTTTGGACTCAACGAGTATATAATCGAAATTCACAATATTTCCACGGGCGTCTTTGGCAATGGAAAGGCCTAGGATGTGTCTTTCACGGTGCTTGTATTTTTATTTTACAGACACAAAGAGTTTTGTAGAAAACGTTGTGCAACAGCCACGAGACGCCTGCGCTATTTGATTACCAGGAAAAACAGAAGGGTGCCAAAAACACTGAGCCAAAATATATAGTCCCCGCCTTGATTGGCTCAGCGTTATGGGACACCCTTCTTCCCTGAGGAATACTAAGAATTATTCCACGACGACATCTACCTCCTCTTGTATCGTTTCGTCAACGTCGATGGAAATAGCCTGGTCAACAACAGTAGGATCCAGTATAAAGTTGTAAAGCCTGTTTTTGGCAATTGTATCCATTTGTGCTGTTCCCTCGGCAATCACTGCGTCTAATTCATCAAGCAGTTTAACCGATATTCTAAGAGGTCTGGTACCACCCATTGCACCTGACTCTGAGAATGGCATAGTGTGAAATATGGTGTTAATTCCGGGGGATGTTGTTAGATCAGCGGTAAACGTGAAAGTAAACTCATCACATATGTCACCCGCCCATACCAAATCCAAATCAATCGCCCCAAGGCCGTCCTGGCACTCATCATTGATACTTACTTCTCCCTTTACCGCGTTGGAGGGTAAAGAGACGCCTTCAGGCATTTGTATCCTGAACTGCACGCTGACCCTATTCAGCACCGCATCGATGCTCATATTATCCTCAGCCGTGAATATTTTGGAAAAGGCATAAAAATCATTCTTTAAATCGTCATTTATCTCGTAGATCACCGGCTGTGTTCCTGAAAGCGAGAAGAAAGTCTCGTATATAGGTTGGAATCTTGGTTGCTTGAGGCTATATGCCGCAATACCAATATAGTATTCCCTGTCCCTTTCTAATTCGATGGTATAATTATCCGGAAATTCATCTACGGGAAAAGATGTTATTACCCTTTCCGTAATATCTCCGGGATTATCACTGATCACTTCAGGAAATGGCCCATAAACCACATCAATGAATTCAACAGTAGATGGTACTGCACTTGTCCTTTGATTGGCAGCATCGGATTGGTCTATTTTAAGTGATCCGAGAGAGACTTTTACCAATTTCTTATCAGACAAATCAGGGGTTTCCTCTTCTTCAGTAGAACAGGAAAAAAATGCAAAATTCAATAGAAGTAAAAAAGCGAAGATGGTTATCTTTTTCATAGCAATGTTAGATTGTGGTTAATTTTACTTGTTAAATAATTAATTCAGAACTTTATAAGGCGGGTCAATTACCTATATATTATCTCTTATTCATTCTTAAATCACATGAACGGCTCCGGACATCATCTTTGCCTTAAAGCCGTAACTACCAATTTCTGGCTAAATAAATCATGGAGTTGCTTCTCTACTGTTGAAAAGGGAAAGTACTTTAGAAGTTAAAAGAAGTAAAAAAGCAGCGGTGGTTGTCTTTTTCATAGTGGTGTTAGATTGGTTAATTTTTATACAATTCAATTCAGGACTGCTCAAGACAAGATGAATACCTGCTATCGTGATATTTAAGATCAGTAGTACCCTGCATCCGACCTAACGCTCACAGCAATAATCTGTTAAAATTGCTGATTGAAGCTTTCCATTTTCTTAAAAAAATCATATTCTTACTCTTAAAAGTAATATAAGTGACAAAAAAACAAAGGATTTTATAGTTTTTTATTAAAAAAATCATATAATTTCTAAGCTAAAAAAATTAGAATTTACTGATTTCAAAGCTATTAGTACAACTGAAAGAAGCAGGGCTATGGTGTTTTCTCTTCTTTAACCGGATATTATTGATGAACCTTAAACGTTATTCGGCTTTCAAAGAATTTACAGGATCCGCGATCGACGCTACGTATGTCCTGTAACCCACGGTTAAAAATGAAACAAATACCAGAATCAGGACTGGCATTAAGATGATATCAAGCGCCATTCCAGTCTTGTAAGCCTAGTTATTCAACCAATCCCTGCCCCACAAGATAATCACCGGAATGGCCAATATGACCGCCACCAATAGCAGGACAAGATATTCCCCGGACAATAAAACCATCAGGTTATGCGTGCTGGCTCCAAAGACTTTTCTTATCCCAATCTCCCTGACCCTCAAAGTGGCCGAAAAGGAAACAAGTGCAAAAAGTCCTAAGCAGGCGATAAAGACCGCGAGGAGGGAAAATGCGGAAAACAATTTTCCAAACCGGAGTTCTGCCTGATATTGCCTGTTGAAATCCTCTTCCAGGAAAAAATAATGAAACGGGTCGTTGGGAAAAACCGTGTGGTAGGCACCCTCAATATGGGCAATGGTTTGCGGCCAGGAACTCCAAATCATAGGCATCTGTGAAGTCGGTATCTGCAATAATGATGTTTACGCCTTTATCGGCATCTCTAGGAGCACCCGACCTCCTGAAACCCTCGGTATAATAATACCCCCTACCCGGCACGGAGCTCGAGGCAGATACAGATGTAACAGCATGATGGCAAGTCGCCTGGTTCTTAAAAGTCCGGTATTTGGAGCCTTCCCGCTCCCCTTTTTCCAATGTTTCTAAAAATACCCGGGGACCATTGAGCACCAGAATTTTTTCCATATCCACCCCTAAATCCTGTTCCTTCATGAAGGTGATCTGTTTGTATACAAGGTAGGTTCCGGAAATAAGCAGTACCGAGGACAAAAATTGAAATACGATGAGGCCTTTGCGCAAACCAAATCCCCGGCCGCCGCTTGTCTTATTCGATTTGAGTACGCTCACTGGTTTGAAAGAAGACAAGACAAATGCCGGATAGAGGCCAGAAAGCACAGCGCCAAGGATGACAATCAATACAAACCAAATCCAAAATTCCGGACTCAATACCATACTGAATGTTATTTCTTTTCCAATAATTTTGTTGAGTAAAGGCAAGGTCAAAAAGGGAATGCCCAGGGATAGCAGGGCTGCCAACCCCCAGCCATTACTGTCGTTTTCCCTGTAAAACGTATGACTTTCAAGCAGAAAGGCCAATGGTAAAAGCATGTCGAATTGAAGATGACTATTAACAAGAAGTTTGTTTAATACACCGGTAACTACAAAATCCCCGCTGGTAATACCCAAACTTACTTTGAGTCGTTTCCCTATGGGAAAGGTGTTGCCAAAATACTTATTGGCCATTTGTTCGGTGATCACCACACTATGTTTGTTTTGCAATGCTGATTCGGGATCCCCATACTTCAACGGAAAGTTAAACATTTGCAGGAAATCACTGTCGGCAGACCAAACCTTATCCTCCTGATGGGTTTCGTTATTTTCAGTATTGGTGATAACAGGTTCAATTTCCCATGGACGGATCCGGACAAAGTCTATTATTTCAGGGATCATTTCCTTCCCTCTGGGGCCCAGGGCGTAAGTGGTATATACGCTCGGTTTGAGGTCTTCCCTGTTGGTGAATGTTTGTGTGATCCGGTAAGTATTTTCAGCATTTATATGAAATTTATCATAGCTCAATTCAAAATTGATATATTGGTAAATCAACAAGCAAACCCCCATTTCTAAGGCCAGGCCAAGCATATTAATCAGCGAGAAAACCTTGTTTCCGGAAAGGTTTCGAACAGCAACTTTAAAATAATTACGGAACATAGCAGTATGGTTATCATACTAAAACCATTTCCTTCGTACCGCTTGCTGCCATAGTCAGGGTTTACCTCATACTGATAAGTTTGTGTCGCTTCATTAAAACCGATGACATTATAGATTTGATCGTTGAAAATAGTTCTGTAACCCCCTTCATTTTCATCTATAAGATTGGCCAGGTTAAAAATATCCAGCGATAATATTAATTTATGTTCCTAATGGCTTGCAGAATGAATAACAATTGATGATACTTACTCAATGCTACTATGCTTTCACATTAACTATCTCAAGGTATTTTATCCCTGAAAGGTTAGCAAAAAATGAAAGTTGTTTTTTTGTTATAGTTTTGTGACTATAATCTTACCAATTGAGCATATGGATAAATAAGATTCTTTTCGGTCCGGTTGTAATAAACTAATTCGGCGAAAGTGATGGGTTGCTATAGATAATCTTATCGTTTAATTCAAAATCATATAGTGTGAGTATCCTTAAATAGTAATAGGATTCCCAATAGTCCCGGATGGAAGAAATATAATCCCTTTTGGCTGTTTCTCTTTCTGATAAAGAAATATTAAGATCAGTGATACTTATTTCTCCATTTTGAAATCGCTTCAGGGCTATCTGGTAGCCATTTTCGGCCACTTTGTCTGCTTCTCTTACAGTTTCAAGCTGATCTTTCAACAGGTTGAACTGTTCGACCTGCACCACAACCTCACGTTCAAAATCCAGTTTTTCACGCGCTACATCGTACAGTACCAGCTCCCGGCGCGACTCGGCCAGTTTTACTGCTGAGGCAGATTTTCCCCAATCCAGGATGGGAATATTCAGCGTAAGTCTCAGCGTTTGCTGCTTTTCGGTTTCCTGATAAACATCTGACAAAGAAAATGCATTTTTGGATGTTCCATAACTTCCTCTCAGCGTAGTGCTAAGTCCGGTGTTGCGTTTGGCCCTGGTCAGGTCCCGGTCTGCTTCGATTAACCGTCGCTCAAATTCCGGGCCCTCCTTCCTGTTTTCCAAGGTCTGCTGAAGTGCTAAATCCGGATCAATATAGAAAAGCGACATTTCAAGAGGAACAGTTAACGCTATTTGGGTATCCTGATTCATACCAATGTAGGATTTAAGTTCAAAGTCAGCGTTTTTTAAATCCATACTCGAGTTATTGAGTGCCTTTTTTGCATTCAGGACGGATAGCTGAATTCTCGAAAAGTCATTTTCAGAGATTTTTCCAAGTTTTCTTTTTACCTCGGCGATTTTCAAATTGTCTTCACTATTCTTGAGGTTATTGGCGGCGAGGTTGTAATTGGTTTGAATCCTGAGATAGGAAAAGAATCTTCTTGCCGTGTAGAGTGACACACGTTCAACGGACTCAACATATTGTTTTTGCGCTTCTTCGTAAATCAACGGCTCAGTCATCCTGGACCATTTCCACCAGTTGTAGGCAAATAAGGGTTGCTCAAAGCCAATATAAAAAGGTGAGCCGGACCATTCTATTGTATTTTTATTATAGTCCTGCACCCGGTACAAAGACGATGCGCCGTAAATAGTGGTACCCGTCTGGGGAATAATTTGGGTTAGCGCCAAATCTGCGGTAGTCCTTAATTGTGATATTTGTCTGAATTCAATGCTGCCATCAGGTTGTGTAATCGGTTCATTGGAAACCTGATAGTTAGGGAGATCCCCTGAAAGTCGCAACTGTGGCCTGAAATTGGCCTGAAAATTTTTCCACCGCCAGTAGTTATTGACATTTCTGTTTTGATGGTTTTTGATGGACGGCGATTGCTGAATAGCCATAGTTACCACATCTGACAATGTGAGTTTTACGACGTTTGCGGTATTCTGTGCATGGCTTTCCGGATGTAGTAATAAGAGTGTGGTGATCAGAAAAATGATATTATTTATCATGAAGCACAGTAAGATTTTTAGTTTATTTTAATTCGACTTCCCTTAACTTTCTTAACGATGAAATGTCTGAGATAATCAGCTCATCCCCCGGTTGGGCTCCCTCTTTTATCTCATAATATTCACTGCCTGACAATCCGGTTTTTACCTCCTTAAGCAGTGCTTTACCTGATTCCTTAAAGTAAATGAAATGTTTCTTTGATTTTCCAAAAGCAGGCCCCTTTTTTATTCTAACCACACTATCCTTCTTTACCTGCACCACCATTAAATCAACTGACATATTAGGCCGCAGCCCGGAATAATCACTCTGATCCAGGAACACATCAAATTCAATTTTTCCATCATTGATGGTGGGACTTATGGTCCCGATTTTTCCTGAAAACTTTTTTCCGTCAAGCAGGGCATAGACGCCGCGACCGGTTTTGGTAGCATTCGCGTACGTGTCTTCTATAGATGCACTCAGCTTAAAAGTTGTAAGATCAGACATTCTGACAAGTAATCGGTCTGTATCTACTTTTTCACCCTCTTTACCATTCACTTCCAGAATGATTCCGGATGAAGGGGCACGGATGGCCATTTTACGGAGTAGATCTTTTTTTTCGTCCAACTGCTTTTGTTGGATTTCAATTTGAAGCCTGAGTCCCTTTTCCTCGGTGGACAATTGTTTCAGCCGTATGGCATTTTTTGCCAGAATTGTCTCAAGATCCTTTTGGGCTAGTGTAAGCTCCTGTTTTGTTTTCTCGTATTTTGCCGGCGATATACCCCCCACTTCCAGAAGCTGCTCCTGATCCGCCAATTCAGATTTTATGGAAACAATTTTCAATTTTTTTACTTCCACATTGTAAGCAAGATCTACCCGGATATTTTTGTCATTCAGCAGGGTTTTCTCCAGATTATTGTTTTTAACTTCAATCTGGTCCTCTATTTCTTCAATCTGGTCCCTGATAGGCTTATCGTCCAGCTTCAAAATAATGTCATTTTTTTCTACCCGGCTCCCTACACCATTTTTTATATCTGTGATCACAGATGCTGCCGGGCTTAAAAGCAGCACTTCATTCTCCGGTTCCACAACCCCCTTTGCGGGCACGGTTTGCATAACTCTACCGACATCGACTTTTGCCGTTTCCAATTCATTTGATCTCAAAGTTGGGGCAAGGGGGTTTTTCCACATAACGGCAGTCACAAGGACGCCCAGGGTAATAAACATGATACCCCAAATTAACGCTTTTGACATGACAACTAATTATACTACGCCTTAACTAAAAAATATGCTTAACAATGATGCCCGATTTGTGAATAATCTTACATAAGGTATATTATCAGGTTCCTCACCTTGTTTTACAAAAATAATTAGATTAATATAATATGCATATAAAATTTGTATCTGTTTAAACTATTTTTTTCCAAAAGATCTTTGGCAGCGAAATCTCTTTCCCTGAGCAGGTTGCCGTGCTGCTACCAACCCCAGGTTCCGGCAGCGCCTTTAAATGGACCGACAATATTGGATGTTATCCAACCGCCGTAAAAATCGCCTTCTTGGGCCTGAACCACTTCATCGTTGACATAACACCTATCCATCCTATGTGCATATACAGCCACATGATCCTTAAGCGCGCTATAAACTCCCCTGGCCTGTGAATATTCCCAGGCAGCCCCGGGTGCCGTTTTGTTCCTTAGTATGATATCATAATACCTGGCACTTCCCTTAAACTCACAATTGGAAATGCCTTGTACACCTTGCAGCACGCCAGACCGGAAATCCTCTTTTGGGAGATAGTAAGTGGGTGGGTGACTGGTTTCCAGGATTCGCCAGGCTTGATGGGTATCCAAAATGATTTCTTGGTTGAATATAATCCTGATATGACCATTAAACTGTTCTATTCCAGGGGGTCGTGGGTAATCCCAAACTGACTCCTGCCCTGGCTTTGGCTTGATTTTTTTCATGTTTTTGAGATTGGCATTCTGAATAAATTCCGGCAACTTTCTGACTGCCTGATTTTTAAACAAGGAGAAGGGCAAATTGTTGTAAATTCAAAATAGAATCCGTCAGCTATTCTTGCTGCAGGGCTTCAACCGGGTTAATTGTAGGGGCTTAGTATTCATTTACAACAAAAAATCGCATAGGAATACCAGGTTTAATGCGGATCGACCTTTACCGGTTACTTTCAATTATGCCCGGATTAACATCTTTTTGCTTAATTCATGTAATTACCGCAACTTGCCGGCCATTATGAAATAATCAAATTATTGAATATCAATACTTTATAGAATTGACTATCAAAAGAGAAAGGATTTTGCAAATACTTAAAAGCTACCTGGGTATGATAAAAAATTTTGTCATTAATATTGAAGAAAATATAAGCAGATTAAGTAAATTTATATACGTAACTGTTCCGGCATGAATAGTCAAGCATTGGTCGCGCTTATTGTTTACTTCTATCCTGCCCTGGTTTTAGCCCAAAGCAGTTTGATAGAACAAAGGAAACATGAAAAGGCCGTAAGGTCCATTGCATGGAGCCCGGATTCAAAACGCCTGATAAGTGGGGATGTGGATGGGATTATTAAAATCTGGGATAGGCGTCACCTGACCATTGAAAGCACCTGGCAAATTAACAGATTGGCATGGAGCCCCGATGGAAAGTACCTCGCCGGGGCCACAAGTGACGGCATGATAATAATCTGGGATGTCAAAGGGACAACTGTGAAAAAGTTTTTGCCCTTTTCACCGGAGGAATTTCTTGATGTCGAAACAAGTTCAAATGGCGAATTCGTGGTTAGTGGGGGTAAACAAGGATATTTTCGCCTATGGCAATTAACAACCGGTAGTTTGACCCGTTCGCCACCTATTCATAAAGGTGCTATTAATGACATTGCCATTAGCCCTGATAATCAATTAATTCTGACGGGCGGTAAGGACAAGAAAATTACCATTTCGACAGTTCCCGGGTTGAGCCAGTTAATAGGTTTTGAAGGTCATGACCATTCGATTACGGCCGTTGAATGGAGCCATGATGGCAAACGTTACGCCAGTGGTGATGAAAAGGGTATTGTTAAGATTTGGGATGCCGACATTCATGAGCTGATACGAAGTTTTGGCGCTGAAAGTCGCTGGAAATGGCCTGTAATCAGCTTCAGTTGGAGTTCTGATGGACGTTATCTGGCCACTGGTTATTATACAAGTCACTATCAGGTCTGGGACATACAATCCGGTGTTCTGGTAAGAACCATCAGGGGATATACTGAAAGAGTAGCAAAATGTCCGGGAAATGGATTTATTCAATTCAGTCCTACTGGAGATTACATAGCCGGAGCTACCTTAAATTGTGAGGCTATTGTGATATGGAATAGTTTTAATGGCCGGGTTCACAAGGTTTTAGGAGGCCTTTCAGCTACTACACCTGCGTTAATTTTCAGCAACGATGAAAAGTACTTGGTATCCGCCGGCGACGACCATATTATACGCATATGGCGCATAGATTCAGGCTTGGTTATAAAAAAACTTTCTGCTGGCTCAGGAGGATTTTGTTCAGTAAATCTGAGCCCAAATGGTAAATGGATTATTAGCGGAGAATATGAAGGGAGAATCCGAATATGGGATTTAAACACAGGTGTGAATGTATTTACGCTTTCACTACTTAAGGATCGTGATGACTACATTCTATACAAGCACCAAAAGCCCGTTAGCGGCACAGATTTTGCAATTAAAAATTTCTTGAAAACCAGTGAGAACGGGAATCCTAAACCTACCTCAGCCTACAATTTAACAGTCTCCAAAACACTTCCCGTCATAAAAATAACCGACTAAAATGAAACCTAACCACGCACGTGCGGTGATGCATTTGCCGCTAATGGTCATGTTATTGTTTTCAAATGCCTTCACACTATCAGGCCAAAACATACCTGACATCAAATTCCAGGTAGGCCATTCGGATTTTATTACCTCAATAAGTTGGAGTCCTCACGGAAAATACCTGGTAACCGGCGGGAATCTTTCTCCGGAAGGGTGGTGAATACCCTCAGTAAGCATACTGGCGGAGTAACGGCGGTAAGTTGGAATCCGGATAGCAGGTATTTCGCCAGCGCTTCAACCGATGGGACTGTTATTGTGTGGGATCCGGAAAAGGGTGAGCCCGTACAAGAATTCTTTCTCTATCATAAAATCAAAGCCATGAAATGGAGTCCGCGAGATAACCTCATCGCCTGTGGCATAGAAAATAACGTTTTAAAAATACTGGAGTTCGCACCTCAAAAAAAAACACAAGCTTTTCAGGGAGCTGATGAACGCTTTACATTACTGGGCCACGATAACGCAATTGGTGCTATTGATTGGAGCCCGGATGGGAAATATGTTGTCAGTGCTGATAATTCCGGCAAAATCATTATCTGGGAAGCTTACACGGGAAAGCAGATCCGCGTTATAGACAATAAAAATATCTCCATATCCACTTTGATATGGACGAAGGACAGTAAAAGTATTGTAAGCGGAGAGCCCATGTACTTCAAGAAAGGGTCCGGTAAAACCCTCACTGCTAAACTATTGGGTGAAAGAATTCCAATTTATCTAAAAGTTTGGGATGCTTCAACAGGAGAGCTGAAAAGGAAAATTCTGGTTAAATCCGGAGTTTCATCCCTGGTGGGAAGTCCCGATGGCCGGTTTGTCGCGGTAAGGGAGTTCCTCGATGATACTTTGTACATCATCAATATCAATTCTGGAAAAGTAACGGGAAAAATGGATGGAAACAATTATATTGGAATGGGTTTGGCCTGGAGCCCCGAAGGCCGGTGGGTTGCCACGGGTGGATCTCCCGGGATCCTCAATATTAAGGGCATCCGGGGTGGAGAAACCCTTGAATTGGATAAAGCTGATGCTGATAACAACGGGTTACAAGTCAGCGAACTTAAAGATTATATTATTCACGAGGTTGTTAGAATCTCGGAGGGGGTCCAAAAGCCAACAATCAGAAGGGAGAATTCTGAGTTTAATTTCACATTTTAGCCATGGTTCTTTAATGGGTGGTGAACACATTGGAGGCCAAACACGTTTAATTGGCTTTTGAAATACTAAAAAGATCGGGAATAACCTGCGACAAGTAAACCCCAAAAAATGTTTCAATAATAGCAATACCGTTTCTGAGCCAAAACAGATCGGTGTTTCCTCCCAGTCCAAAAATAAATATGACACCGATAACACTTATGAAATGTAGTGAGATCACTAAAGTAACAATGGTTCCATAAAACCTCGATTTTACCCGGTCAGTTACCTTTAATGAGTTGTCAGCTATTAAATATTTTACGATGTTTCCTGTGTACAACCCCCGCAGTGGAACCAGTAAAACCAGGGTTTCATTGAACTCATCCCCATCCATCATTCTCAGGGCACTCAGAGCGATCAATAATACGAAAAGTAACAGGTCGAATCCCAGGATTAGGAACCCAATTCGCTGGCCAAGATTGGCTTTTTCAAGACTATTCATTTTTGAAGCATGTTTAAGATCGCATCTTTAAGGTCACTGGTGTAAGCATTCAAATAGGATTGGTATCTGGGTGCCATGGGTTTGTATCTTTCATTTTTGGGTGCAAACCATCCCGAACCATATTTACCCCTTACTTTGAATCTGACATCAATCCTCTCACGCCGTTCCGGGTCAGGAATTAGCTCGATCCGGTAATCCAGCAATTCATAATAACCAATGCCAAGCAAGTTCCCGGGAATGACGCGTTTTGTGAGATTTATTGCCTTAAGTTCGATAAGGTCATCTGCAGTATTCCTAACCTTAATTTCAAATTTGTCCGCATCAATGGCAGGCCGGTAGTCTGACTTGCTGAGGTCCTCTTTCAACAGCTTAATAATTTTTGACTTAACTACCGCCCCGGTGCCCCGGACTTTTAAGGACTCTTTACCCGTAAATTTGGAATTATCGATTTTCACAGAAAAACTTCCCTCTACCTCTCCCTTGGAAATAGTGGACTGTGTTTGAACTTTTCTATCATGATAGAATAATTTAATGAGCGTATCCTTACCTCGGATCACGATAGAAGACTGGCTATTATCTAAGTCCATGAGGTAAACAAAATACTCCATTAATGCTGTTTCAATGTCATTTGCGGTCTTTGTTTTAAATTCGTTTTTAAGAGCTCTCCAGGAGGAAACGTTTGGAGTGATGAGATAAAGTGTAATCATCTCTTTGCCAATCTTTAATTTGTCAGGTAGATTTCCTGATCTTGTGCTGTCAACTGTCAAGGCCTGATTCAAAGAAGTCGCTTTAAGCCAATATTGATACGCGCCTATCTGATTGTTGAAAAAATTCCGATATTGCCGCAAATCTTCATTCTGGGCCTCCAGTGTAAAAGAAGTAGTGTTCAGCAGGGCTACAATAATAATTATGATATGTTCAAACCGGCTCTTAAAATTTTCTGTTTGTTTAAATGCCATCATAAACCATTGAACATTAATTGTTACAACAATATACTTACTAATTTAATGACAAACAATGGTTCTGTCAGGCATAAATGCTCATTCCTACCTCCTATTCCTTGCAGCGCTTCAACCGGGTTATTGGTGGCAGTTTTGAACACATGATAACTCACTGTTAACAAAGCAATGCCCAGGACAAAAATACCTGCTATAACAAAAGGCCATATGCCGATTTCTGTGGCATAAGCAAAATCAGCCAGCCACTGGTGCATAAAATACCATGAAATGGGTATGGAAATCAGGAAGCCAAATATTACCGGCAAAGAAAATCCCCTGGATAGTAAATAAAGTAGCTGGGTAATGGTCGGGATCAGACATATTTGAGGTCAGTAGCCTCAGGATTTAAACTGGGTGGATACCTTTAACTTGCGTAAAGTAGCATACTTTTTGACCTGATGATCCTGCATTCTCTTCAGGATGTCATCCAAAACCTTAATGGCTTTTACAATATAAGGGCCTTTGTTGAGCATTACGCATTCAGCGCGTTGGGCCATTGCTGCGTCGGTGATCTCGGCCCGGGAAGGCAGGCCTGATTTGGTAAGGCCTTCTAATACCTGAGTAGCCCAAATGACCGGTACATGGGCCGCTTCGCAAAACCACATAATTTCTTCCTGCAATTCGGCCATCCGTACCCAGCCACATTCAATCGCCAAATCTCCACGTGCTATCATAACACCCAGGGGATAGTTTCGCATGGCGGTCAACAATATCCATGGTAAATTCTCAAACCCCAGGCGAGTTTCAATTTTTACGATAATTCCAAGATGCTCTGCGTCCCGTTTTTTCAGCTCATCAAGCAAAAAGGCTATATCGGAAGGGTTGTTCACAAAAGACATACTCACTACGTCGGCATGAGCTATGATAAAGTTCAGGTCCTGCAAATCCTGGTCAGTGAGACTGTTTAGTTTTATTTGGCTTTCGGGAAAATTGATCCCTTTGTCTCCCCTTAACTTGCTTCCTTTGGGTTTGGCAGAGGTGATGTCAAGGGTCATTTGCTCGGGACCAACAGCGCATATTTTTCCGGCTATTTTACCATCATCTATATAAACAGGTTCACCCGGCCTCACATGCTGGAATACCTGGGGGAGCGTGCATGAGATGAAGGCCGGTTCGATCACCTGGCCATGTTCATTGATTACTGCGGGCCGTCCGGGCGACAGGGCTTTTTTCAGTATTAGTTTATCCCCCTCATTTAGTGTTATCGGTATCTCCAAAGCAGGCAACTCCTGTACTGCTGCCCTCAGGGCCTCCTTGGTTTTAGGAGAATAGCGTTCCATCACGGTACCCGGCTCAATGTAGGCCGTTTTCCCGCTTTCCGCCCAAAAGCCATCCTTTCCTTCTCCAACAATTTTAAGCTTTCTTTTCTTTCCTCTTCTGTCGGTAAAACGTATCTTATCACCTTTCTTTAACTGACTTATCCACTTTTCGGGCATGGAAAAGGTAAGTTCCGGTTTTGGTATAGAACTGGAGACAATTTTTTCAGCGGGCGTTATCAAAATTCGGGCAGGAGCGACAATTTCCCCCTTTTTATTCTTCATGGCCCGCCACTTTAAAACTTTTGTGCCGGTATCTAATTTTCCGGTTCTCAGCTTGGGCCCTCCAAGGTCCATAATTATCTTACAATCCACACCCAGCAGCTGTTTTGCCTTTTTGATATTGGAAATCATAGCCAACCACTCTTCCGGAGAGTCGTGGGCACAATTAATACGAGCAGCATTCATACCAGAAGCCAGCATCGCATGAATCCGATCATAATCATAGGCTGCATCCCTGGAAAGCGTAACCATAATCCGACCGTCCCTGCCCTGGGATGGCGGGCCAAACAAGGCATGCGTATTCGCTTCCAGTAATTCCATCCCCCAGAAAATGGAAGGTTGCATGTCTTCCTCATTAGAGGCGGGCCGGTTTGAAATTTTGTTTAGAATCTCTGATAAATGATGCAAATTGGACATCACATGACTTTCAGCGCGCCCCAGAGAAGAAAGCCCCATTCCTGCCAGGTTTTTTTGAAGCTCCCGCACATCATGTTGTCTCAAAGCAATGTAATGGAGCAGGTTTTTGGCACTTTCTCGAAAATAAGGATGTGCCCTGTTGATTTCTTCTTTACATTCATCTGCTAAAGCAAAGGCGTAATCCTTCAGGTCTTGTACCTGACCAATGATCCGGTCCATTTTTTCATTCCATTCCATGTTGCTTTTTTGCTTTTTACCGGCATACACATAACCCTCCTCCACTAACTTGCATGACCGTAAATAATTGCCAATGTGTATCGCCCATTACCTGGTGATTTTGTAAGCTAAAGTTAGCACCGATATGGCGCTCCTGAAATGATGACTATCATGTTTGCATAAATATCTTAATCATTTAACCTTCTGATCAAAAGCTGGTAACAAAAAATTAACAGGATGTGCTTTAGGTGCACCTCGCCTCACCGCAGAAAGTATTCAATAATCACCATTAGCTAATGGTATTAATCATTTTTGATTATAGAAACAGGGTTTGTATGGGCCAGTCTGAGTGAATGGAAGGTTGTCGTAGCTACGGTCAGGTAATTTTTTATTTTCATAGCAGTCTATTTAAATACGGTTAGAAGACGATTTCCCCAGATGAAAGTTACACAGGATATTTCATCATTCATCCTTTAAACTCTCAACCGGATTAGTAAAGGCAGCCTTAAAAACTTGCCTGCTGATCGTGAAAATAGCAACGATAGTAACACAAAAAATGGGAACCATAAAAATCCACCAGGGAATTTCAGTTCTGTAAGGGTAATCCTTCAGCCATAGATCCAATAAAATCCATACCAGTGGCATCGCGATCAGGCCGGCAATAAATATCAAAACCATGAGGTCTTTGGTAAGCAGCCTTACCAGGCTTCTGATTGAAGCGCCAAGTACCTTTCTGATGCCGATTTCCTTTGTTTTTTGTCTTACTGTAAATAATGAAAGACCATAAAGCCCCAGGCATGCAATAAAAATAGAAAGCCCGGTGAACATATTTAAAAGATTACTGAATTGCCGCTCGGATTTATACTGCCGGTCGAACATTTCATCCGGAAAGAAGTAGTCGAAAGGAGTATCCGGAAATACGTTTTTCCAATTCTCCTGTATTAACCCGATGTTTTCTTCAAGTTGATCTGTACCGGTAAAATTCATTTTAACCGACAAATACTTCACAGGCCCGAAGAAGGTCTGATAAGCGATCGGATAATTCTGCTCTTTGAAAGAAGTAGCCCTGAAATCCACCACCCCGATAATCTCATGCCCTCCTTCCCGGTTATTACCCCGGTAAACTTTTGCACCAATGGCTTCACCCGGAGAGGACAAACCAAGTGCCTTAAGTCCTTCCATGTTGATGATTACGTTTCTGCCTTTAGAGGAGGGTTGAGGTGAAAAATACCTCCCGGCAACAAGCCTGGCATTGAATAATTGCATAAAATTAACGTCAACCCGCGAGTAGTATATGTTGGCCCATTGATCCTTTTTATTCATATTCCTGATGTCCGGAATGGCTATCAGATGTTCTTTGCCGGGGACATCGGCTGATGCGGCAAACCCTTCAATTGTGGGATAAGAAGATAGCCGGTCCTTCAGAATGTCCAGCCGTTTATTAAAAAGGGAATCTGATCCGGGTGGCCCGAATACATTCAACGTCCTGATCACCAGCGTTTGGTCAATGTTAATTCCCAATTCTTTTTCCTGCATAAAACTAACCTGCCTAAAAATGGCCATTGCCCCGGCTATTAAACCCATCGATATCGTGAATTGGAAAACCACCATAGCTTTTTTTAAATAGCCCGTATTACCTTTTTTCGAAATAATGGCAGAATTACCCTTTAGAATGCTTGAGGGATGAAGGGAGGAAAGAATTGCTGTAGGATAAATGGCGGAGAGCAATGAGCCGAGAATGATAAGGACTAAATAACTGGCAGAAAAGACCCAAAGTCCGGATTGATTGTATGGAATAGCCTGCCCGTTGATTTCGAAATAAACACTGACAATAAGCTGGGTGAAACTAAGTGCTAATAACAGCGCCAGAAAATTCATCCATAGTGACTCAAATAAAAACTGTTTTACCAAATCACCTTTTGTTGAACCCAGGGACTTTCTTATACCTGCTTCTTTAGCCCTGTCCATAACTTTGGCAGTCGACAGGTTGACATAATTGGCCCAGGCGATAAGCAATATAAAAAAGCCCAGGATAAAAAGAATGGATACAGACCGGATGTTGCCGTTTTTCCCGGCCTCACCCAGTAAATTTGAATGCAAATGTATGCTTGTGAGTGGTTGAAGGGAAAACACGGGATCAAGATTGGGATTTTGTCTGTTGCCCATATATTTATCGACCAGGCTGGGGAACTTGCTTTCAAGATAGGGTACATCGGTACCCTCGCTCAGGCGAATGTAGTTATAGAAACCGTCCCATTGCCAATTGTTTGCGTCCCCTCCTCTCCTTTCACTGGTAACAGACTCCCATCCGAAAAGAAAATTAAATTGTATGTGTGAATTGTCAGGAACATCTTCAAAGACCCCGACTACCTTAAAATCTCCAAAGTAAGGGTGATTAAGCAATTGATTAATAGCAGGTTTATCACCAAAATACTTTTTAGCAATGGATTGAGCTATTAAAACCTCTCCTTTTCCCACCGAAACCATGTTGATATCTCCTTCAACTATTGAGAAATTAAATATATTGAAGAAATTGCCTTTGACATGATAAACCTGCTCTTCCGGGAACATCAGTTTCTTTCCATTCTCTGAAACGGAAGTGATGATTATATCTGACTGATCACTGATCTTAAACAAGGTAGTGTAATCAATAACTTCGGGATACTCCAAAGTCATTGTTTTCCCCAGCGGGATAAAAGATTGTGCCTTTTGGTATTGTAACTTGCCGTCAACATAGCGGTCATGCTGAATTCTGTAAATATTTTCCGCTTTTTCATGGAATTGATCATAACTGAATTCAAAGGCCACATATTGAAATATCAATAGACTGGCTGCCATGCCAATGGCCAGGCCAAGGATATTGATAATGGAAAACGATTTGTTTTTCAGGAGAATCCTGCAGGCACTTTTGAAATAGTTACGGAGCATGTTGCTATAGTCTCCAACATTGTGCCAATATCATAACATATTGATTTTTAAATAAATAAGACATAAATCAGAATTATAAATTTAACTCAAATGTATCATTGCGGCACAACCGTCGTTTCAATATGAAACATCAGGTCAATACAAACCCTCTCGTGATTGCACGGATGGATATTACATAAATGGATGTTAATTACATGCCAGATTATTATCAATATCCTTTTCATGAGCTATCGCATAATAAATAGCCCTTTTAACAAAATCATTTAAAGAGATCTGCTTTTTTGTAGCAATTGTCGTGGCCTTCTTGTGTAATTCGGTACTTATTCTAACATTAAAGCTTCCTTTATAGGTTTTATCAGGTTGCTTTCCCAATTCCTGACACGTTTTTAAATAATCATCCACAGCTTCTTCAAAGGCTTTTTTAAGCGCTTTTACAGACTGACCTTCAAATGTTATCAGGTCATTGATGCCATTAATTTTTCCATGAAATGCTTCATCGTCAGAATCAAAATTAACAGTACCAAGATAACCTTTATACGTCAAATAATTGCTCATGGCTTACAAGTTTAGGTGCTCTATTATTTGTTTAATTAAATATCTTTTAATCGTTTTCTCCGGATGTGGTTCATGTATACTAATGATACGATTGGATGCATTTTTAAATTTTCTCCTTGAACCTCCCGTTTTTCCTTTACTCTTTATTTCTTCATAGCCGAAGTGAGACAAGACCTTTCTCAATTCATCCCAAGTAAAATCTTTTGGATTTGACTTAAACTTTTTGATGAGCTTGTCTATTGTTCCCAAATCATTTTATTTATTAAACGTTTGCAACTAATTTTCAGTTACAAATATAGAACAAATTCCACAAGAAATCAAAAAGATAAAGAAATTTAAAGATCGGTTACCTCATCGACTGGTATTTCGTATTAGATATTAACCCGCTTATTTCCTGATGCGAGTGATTTATAAACAGCCTCCAGCACCTTCATATCTTTCAACCCTTCCTCACCTGAAATGATGGACTCCGTATTCTTTAGTACGTTAAGAGCAAAATTATCCATTTGCACTGCCTGTTGATTGGGCGCATCGAAATCAAGAATTTCATTGTTCAGGCTACCCTTCAGCCCGTCATAACTATAGGCGGGCATTAATATACCACGTGCTTTTTCGGTGCTTACAATAAGGTGATTGGTACCAAAGGAATAAGAAGTGGTATGATTAGATACACTTCCGTCGGGAAATTCCATTTGCCAGGTGATTGTTTCATCTACTTCCTTGAACTTTTTCCGGTCAGTTTTAAATTCCTGTGCTGTCAGCGCTACAGGTTCCTGGCCATAAGTATAACGTGCTGCCTGTACGCAATAGATGCCTACGTCCATCAAGGCACCGCCGCCGGCCAAATCTTTTTTCAGGCGCCACTGGGTAGGATCGCCTATCTTAAAACCAAACTGGGAGCTAACGTAAGTTACTTTACCAAAAGGCCGTTCTTTGTTAAGATTGATCATCTTTTCGTGATAGGGACTGAATTGAAGCCGGTAACCGATGGATAGCTTTACATTGTTATCTTTGCAGGCTTTGATCATATCATTGCATTCTTTGACAGATACTGCCATGGGTTTTTCACAGATAACGTGCTTACCCGCCTTTGCTGCTTTAATGGTGAATTCCGCATGCATGGAGTTGGGTAAAACCACGTAAATGATAGCTATGTCATCATTGGATGCGATGCTTTCGAAATTGTCGTAGTTGTAGATATTTTTAGCAGGAATGTTGTACTTTTCTGCCCAGACTTTTTCCTTTTCCTTAGTGCCTGTAACGATGCCTGCCAAATAGCAATGCTTAGTTTCCAGCAATGCCGGGGCCAGTTGATTGGTTGAGTAACTGCCTAATCCCACCAGGGCAATGCCCGGTTTTTTGGTTTGCAAGGAAGTTTTATCAACTGCCAAAGCAGAAGTAAATGGTGCTGCGATTCCCATACCGGCAATGCCAATCGCGGAGTTTTTGATAAAGTTTCTGCGTGAGTGCTCATTAGTTCCGAAGTGTGTCATTTTAATTGAACTTAGTTGTAGTTAGATGATTGAAATAGTAATTTATCAATAATTTTCTAATGGAATGTCCATGAAAATGATTTTTTCAGCATGTATGGTAAGAGTTCAATGCTTTCTATAATTATATTTGAATAGGTATTACTGAAAGACCCTGAGTCTGAAAACAAATTCAATGATGGATAAAATAGAAATTCGAGAAGTAAAGAACACGGATTTTGACACCATATTCGTGTTCATAAACGAGCTTGAAAATCAAAAATTTGACGTAAACAGGCAAAGGGAAATATTTACTGAAAATCTGGCCAACCCATATAACACTTATTTGCTTGCAACAATTGATACGAAGCCGGTTGGATTTCTTAGCTGTCATATTCAGCATTTGCTACACCACAGCGGATTGGTCGGCGAAATTCAGGAGATGTATATAAGACCGGAGAGACACAAAGAATTTTGTCGAAAGCGTTAGGCAACACCTACAGGACGCTTGTGCTTTAAAAAAGATTTTTGTTCAGAAATTCATTGCGGAATTTGCCTTCCGGGTCAAATTCCAGCAATAATGCTTTAAAATCTGCTAACTTTTCAATGCGGGATTGTAGCACCTGAGGAGAAATCGTAAACAGCTTTCCCCAATGGGGACGGACATGATAGGGCGAAAGCCCTTCTTCTATCATTGGTAACAGTTTTTGAACGGCATCCCACTCCGGTTTAAAAGTAAAATGAATGGCCACACAAGGCTTTTTATAGCATGGGCTCATCCAAAAATCATCCTGATCAATGGTCCGGATTTCTGAGATGAATAAATGTGGGCTTATTTTTTCATTCATTTTTTCAACAGCCATTACTGCTTCATAACCATACTCCATCGGAACAAAATATTCAGCCTGTAATTCTTCGCCCCGGCTGGGGGTGAATCCCATTTTAAAATGTGGCAACCGTTCATACCAGGAACCATCGATGCCCAATTGATCAGTACAACTTTCTGCCGAAAGGGTTTCTACCGGATGTAAATGGTTTTCAGCCAGTGTGGCATTAAAAAACTCCTTCCCTGTCACTGTTTGGGCAGCGTTTGTGAGACTTTTAATCCAAACCTGATTAATGTTTTTGTTGCGCCAGTCCGTAAACAGGCTAACACTGTAACCACTGGACATTATGGTACCGAAATTGGCTTCCAGGGCGCTCATGGGCATGTTACGATAAACAACCTGTTGCATTTGATAAGTGGGGATAAGATCTAAAGTAATTTTGGTAATAACTCCCAAAGCTCCCAATCCAACCACTGCTCCGTCAAAAAGTGCTTTGTCTTTGTCCCGCGGCAAGGTTGTGACTGACCCGTCAGCCTTCACCAGTTCCATGGCTTTTACCGCGATGGGCAGAGCACCGTTTTTTACGCCCGATCCATGGGTAGCGGTAGCACAGGCCCCGGCAATTGATATGTGCGGCAAAGAAGCAAGATTGTGCAAACCGTAGCCATTTTCGTGTAAATACCCGCAGATATCGCCATAGCGAACCCCGGCTTCGACGGTGATGGTTCCCGCAGATTGGTCCGGGGAAAAGATCTTCTTCATACCTTTTAGCGAAACAAGGGTTTGTTTGCTGTCTGCTATCTTGTTAAAAGAATGACGCGAACCCAGGCCCCGCAAACCAGGAGCGCTGCGGATTATTTGCTGTATCTGTTCTGTCGATGTAGGGTAGCGCACATTTCCGGTACTGTAAGTCAGATTACCGGCCCAGTTGGTGAGCGGTGTGGCTGGCTCGTCGGAGTTACCGGAGGGGGTACAAGACATCAAAGGAGATAATACCGTGCCGGTGGCCACCATTGAAGAAGTTTTTAAAAATGTCCTTTTATCCATTTTATGGCTTTTTTCGAAATTTAAGGTATTGCCTGATTACAACCAAAGCGAAACCGGCAATTTGATGGATTTTATAACCTCAAAACTTAAAATCGCGCTTCTACAAAATGTCCCTCCCTGGTTTTGGTACCTGTTTGCAGGGACCGGTATACTTTTGCTTCATGGGCAGTTGGGATTGATTGTACGAAAGAATTGGTATTCGTTAAGGCAAGCAGCCATAAAAAATGTGAAATTTTCATAGATAGCAGGTGATTGATCACAAACAGTACCAAAAGATCATATTGTACTTGAACTTTTAAATATAGCTTTTTTGCGGGAGGTCGAAAAAGAGGTGGGTCGACCTGACACCACCCGGAAGGCTAATTTAATATTACACGTTTTATTTCTTCAGATACCAGTTTATTGAAATGTGTTGTCGGATGCCCATTATCTGCGTCGATGTAATTATGTTTATCATACCTGGTAAAAGTAGAATCCTGCGTAATCAATTCTTTCGACCGGATATAGGGTATGTTGTTTTCTTCGAAAAGGTTAGCAAGGAAAGCGTCCCGCCATCCCCGTTTTTCCGGATCAGGCGACAGCAATTGATTAAAAATGACAAATACATAGTCGTAATTACGGGAGTCCAACTCCTTTTTCATATTTAAAATAATCTCTTTGTTCAGCTCCTTTTTATTTCTCATGGCTTTCCACTTTCCGCGAAGCCTTGACCTGATCACCTCGGGAATCAAGTTTTCCGCATAGATCAGCCTTCGGTAAAGATAGGAACGGATTCGGGGTGGATTTTGCTCAAAGTATTCAGCAGGATTGGAATAAATCGAGTCTTTCGAAAGCTTCAACTGGCCTTTTTCAAGGGTGAAAAAAGGCTTTTGGCCATCCCTCACTTTCAGATAAGACCGGTCGATATCTGTGGTCATGATACTTACAATCACAAAAGGTTTTTCGAAATGATCGAGTGATTTTTGCATCAAAAGGTAGATCTGATCCACTCCGTAGCCTCCGACGCCATAATTTAAAAAGTGATGTGCCTTTGAAAAGCTACTGTCATTGTTCAATATTTCCTGAAAGCAGGTGGCACCTACACATTGGGCAAAGGAATCGCCATAGAGCAATACCGGCCGTTTATCCTTGATTCGAGGTTCGTCATTGTGAAGGTAAGTGTTCCTGTCAAACTCCCCTATCCAACCCAGGGTTTCATGGGGTACTTTTGCCCCTCCTGCGGTATTGCCAAAAAGATAGGCGAGTTTCCAGTAATCATCCCCATAAAAAGAGTCGTCATAAAGTCTTGGATCCCTGAGGTGCTCAAATTGCTTCAGGTTACTGTACAGTATGATCCGGTAAGCAAATTCCGCAGTAAAAAAGCCAATGGACAATGATATGTCCAAAAGAATTAAAATTCTTAAGGTGTGACTTAAGCTTCATGGTAATAGGTCTTAATCAGCGATACCGGCTACAGATACCGCGTGAAGCATGGTTTTAGCTATATATTACAAAGAAATTGTAAAATTCTACTTCAAAGTTATACAAAATAAATATTTATTTTAAAAAAAGCGGTTCATTTGAAAAATATTCTGTGGTACTTTTGTTATAATAGGCTATTTTAAAATGTCCTCCATACCTTCATACCGAAGGGTGTCTCCGCTATGATAGACTTTCCACTGACCAAATTCAACTACATAGCCCATATACAGGCACCGTCCCAAAAAATCCTTCTCCGGCAAATTATGCGCTGCAGGCACACCATGCAATGTAAAATGTATAGTTCGATGATTGGCTGGTCTTGTCTATGTCCAAACGCACCAGCAGGAAGAGGCTTATAAAATGACCAAAGTGTATGACTATATCATGGCCCGTTTTCGCCATCCGATCCTATTACAGGAAGTAGCCCGGATTGTCAACCTTACACCTCAGTCATTTTGTCGTTTTTTCAAGTCCCGTACTCGAAAAACATTTTCGCGCTTTCTCAATGAGGTCAGGGTCGGATATGCCTGTAAGCTGATGTTAGAAGAACACCTGAATATTTCAGATATCTGTTTTCAAAGTGGCTTTAATAACTTGTCTAACTTTAACCGGCAGTTTAAGAAGATTGTCAATAAGTCTCCACTTAAATACCGAAAAGAATATCTTGCCGGTGGGTTTAAATAATAATTATTTTTTATCTTCTTCGCTCTCATCCTTTTCCGGAGGTGCAGAGACTATGTTGCCATCCTCATCCAGGTAGGCCATCATATCTGATAAATCACCCCCTTTGGCGTTGTTCTCCTTACGCTCCTTTCTCCTTTCTTCCTTTTCCTTTTTCTTCATTTGTTTTTTTTTCTCTTTTTGCTTTTTGATAAAGCTATTTTGTGATCTTGCCATATATTTTAGTTTAAGTAAAGAAATCATCGCTATGTTCCGTTAATTAACTGGATTTCAACGATAAAAGAGGAAGAAATAAATTTCACAAGGAAATGCCCGGAAATTATTCAGGAGGGTCAAATGCAGAGTGACAATTACCGCTTACCAAATACAAAGATAACATTTTAGGCCTGTTTTTTCAGCTTAAAGGGAGTATTAATGCATTTATTTGATATAAATAATTGATAATCAATGCATTATATTCAACTAATCACTGTATGCCGGCTGTGCAACATTTCCAGCACGGAATGAAATATTATACCGGGCAAACCAAAACATCTGAAGGCCATACTATGACTTACACATAATGGCTAATATATCAACCATTGATTTTTTACAAGTAAACAAAATTTGTTCCCACCTTATCCGTTAGTAAAGGAGATAAACAGGAGTTATGAAATAAAAAGCTGTCCCTTCGTTACCTGGGCAGCTTTTTGTATTTCAATGATACCGGTTTTACTTCCGGTGATACCAGGCCCAGGCAATCAGCAAAGGGTGCACCACTACCAACCTCACCCAGGCCACCCAAAGTGGCGCACATAGGCCGTCTTCTACACACCCGTCTATCTCAATAAAATATACGTGAGAAGGAATAAAAGCCAATAACATAATAATAATCGCATATACAGCCCATTTCCTGGAAAAAATGGGAACCAAGGCTATCCCAAAGAACACTTCCAGGAGACCACTGACAAGGTTAATCCATTCGGGGTAAGGCAGATAGTACGGAATCAATGGTAAGTAAAATTCC
Organism: Agaribacillus sp. DX54; assembly: GCF_056858335.1. Lineage (NCBI taxonomy): Bacteria > Pseudomonadati > Bacteroidota > Cytophagia > Cytophagales > Splendidivirgaceae > Agaribacillus > Agaribacillus sp. DX54. Next base: position 50,160 of record NZ_JBXEQE010000015.1, on the reverse strand, counting down.
GGATTCAGGAAGTGGTTAAGCCCCGCCAATACATAAAAACCTGCTAGCACTGCAAGGCTGATTTGTTTCATCATTTTAGCTTCCAGTTTGTCGTGAAATGCACTTTTTTCAGAATCAAAAAGAAAGGCACCCACCATATGAGATCATTTGTGATGAGCGTCAGGCCAAACTGCGCTGAGGCCTGACCGGTCAAGTAGTTGAAAACAAAACCCATTGGTCCGAATAGCTTGCCTAACAACCCAACTGCGACGATGGGCCAATGCCGGATCGGATCGGAACTTGCCCACCAATAACCCAGCCCGTAAAGTCCTATCACCATACCCATTCCCTGCCATATCATAGGATGATTAAGCGGTTCCATACCCGTTATGGTAAAAAAATGTGCCGGAAAGAGCACTACCCAGGCTCCCCATAAGATGTTGTACAGGGCCGCTGCCTTAAGGGTTATGGCCATCCAGCTTTTAGATTGATAATGATTTGTCACTTGTTTTGAGTTCAGGTGGATAAACATTTTGGAGGGTACTTTTGTTCTAGTTCCACAGTTTTTTTGTATGTTACATTTTGAAACCGTAAACCGCCACCGCGACCAGGATTGGATCGTATTCATTCATGGCGCAGGAGGAAGTATTAACACATGGAACTATCAGGTGCATGATTTCAAAAAATACTATAACCTGCTATTGATAGATTTACGTGACCATGGAAAATCCAAAGATATCAAGCCTGACTTCGATAATTACAGATTTTCAATCATTACGGCCGACATTAAAGAAGTGCTGGATCATCTGAAAATCAAAAAGGCACACTTTGTAACACTTTCCTTCGGAAGTGTGCTGATGCAGGATTTTTCGATGAGATACGGGCACCTGGTAAATAAAATGGTTATTGCCGGCGGGATTTTTAGAGGAAATTATGCGATTAAAGCTTTTGTAAGCCTGGCCAGGGTTTTTAACCACTTTTTATCATACAGAAAAATGTATGGTTTGTTTTCCTACCTGCTAATGCCAAAAAGGAGAAACCAAAAGGCCCGAAGAATCTATCAAAGACAGGCCCAAAAACTGACCCGGCGGGAATATATGAAGTGGGTAGGTTTGTATGGTGAATTCTTCAGGCTTTTAAAGCAATTTTATAACCGGATACTTCAAAACCCTACTTTGGTCGTAATGGGTGGTGAGGATTTTATATTTTTAAAAAGTGCAAGAACATTCGTCAATAGACAGCCCTACGTAAGTATGGAAACGCTGGCAAAAGTGGGACATATCTGTAATATCGAGAGCCCCGACAGTTTTAACAAATTGGTTATGGACTTTCTTGGTGCGTCAAAAAATTGACAACAAAAACCAGTGTCCAGAGAATCGTCCTGATCCAGTTAATTTTTACCAGAGACTCCACGGTACCAGCTAATGCTTTGTTTTTGGATATATTTCCATGAAGTGGTACTGCAAACAGAAATGTTACTACCCAGGCAGCCAATATCATCATAAAGATCCATAACCGAAAAAAATTGAAATCTTTCAATAGCCAATAGCTGTGCAGGGCCAGTTGTCCGATCATAAGAGGCATGACAACCAGTGAAATGTTACGGGTATATCGGGTATGCCATTTAACCAGGGCTTCTTTTTCATAATAATAAAAACCCGGATAGACAACCAACTGAACTACCCAAATCAGAACAACAAGGCCAAAATCAACGATTTTAAGGTACATTTCTTGCTAATAAAAGCATCCTGGCAATAAACAATTTTAGGAAGCAATTGTTTTAAATCCATATGCTATCGGCATATCATATTCAATTTTTTTTATTTTAAAACGGGCATAGCTACCATCACCGGTATTCCACACTACCTCTCCATAAAAAGGTATTGGCAAGTTGTTAATCCGTTGATAGTCTATGTATTGACATCCTTTTCCAATTGTGATCTGATCATAATATTCAGTAGATGCTTTTTTTAAAAGTTCGTTGGGCCAGTTTCAACCTGGATATAAGCTAAATGAGTTCTGACCTTTTGATCAGAACAATCAGGACAAGAATGATCAACAAGCCTGAGTAAATCAACAGGTTATTTTTCGCCAGCCAATTAGGCAAAAAAATGTCGAAATTGGCTTTGGTGGAACTGGTGTATCTTCGTGCAATTGGAGAGAGCGGACAAGTCCACTTATTTGTGATGAGCACAATACATTCGATTAAAATCATACCGACGCCTAACCAAAACCTGAGGTCAATACGGTCATAGATTACGGCGTAAAACAGATAACCCAATACTAAATTAAAAAATATCCAGATAACGGTATGTAGCATTTTTACCAGAAGCAATTTTGAAAGGCTATCCATTTTTTAGGATATTTATTGTTGAAAGGCAAACCGCCTTTGACTTAAGTTTTACAAAATCAATAATCGGGAATTTGCTTCCTAAAACTAATGATCTAAATCAGCATAGAGAATAAGACAGGTTTAGCTTAGCATCCGGATGGCTGCTATATTTTCATTTTTCAAGTTCGTAGATGATGCCCGATGAACCGGCATTTACAATGGTGATGCTTCCTGATTTGTCTGTTTTTCCATTGGATTCATGGACATGCCCGCACACGACCAGTTTGGGTAGACGCTTTTCTATGGTACGTCTGACAGCCTCACTGCCCAGGTGCTGGCCTTTGGATGATCGATCCAAAATCCCCTGCACCAATGACCACGTCAACTTCATTTGCCATAGCGACAAGATTCTGGCAATGCTTTTGGTTTACATAAATATCACTGAAAAGTAAAAGGCTCATTGTTCCACAAAACTAAGCATCTTGAGCAGATTAAAAGTGTTTGTACCCAGAAATTTAACCGGCGATAAATGGAGGTATTTCACCCGGATTGTATTCATTTCACTTAAACCAATACTTGAAGTATTTCTCAACACAATTTTAGCGGCAATGATAGATTTTAAGGTGGTGGCTTTAATTCTGATAGTATGTTTGCTGTACCTGGCCGGATGTATATGGACAAAGGCCAGGGGATCGAACCCCTTTCTTAGTATCCAGGTGGATTGATCCGATAGTGATATTTCGATAAAGCCACTGTGTTGGTCCAGAAACCGGAAAAAGCTACATTTTCCCAATAGATGAGCTTTTTTCAAAAATGCGATAACCTCTTCTGTAATTTTACTGACCGATAATTCGCCAAGATACAAGTCCATCTGGGTATTCCCCATCTTCAATAGATCTGATTGAAGCTGTTGATGGTCTTTTTGTTTGTATGCCCGAATATACTTTCTAATAAAGTCAAGGTGATGTTTAAGTGGGTTGAATAAGATAAGTTCGCTGAGGTTTTCTGTGGCTGTCATAATGGATTTAACGCTCCTGCATGCGCGTTGTTGCTTTAACAAGTTCCGGGGCGATTCCCGGATACATCATTGCTATCACTGACCGGGATATTCATTCATTGCGCAAAATAGTGGAAGGATTAGTACGTGCAACCCGGATTGTTTCGAAGCATATTGTCAGCAGCGCAATGGCCATGACAATAATCACCCCCATCATGATGTCAAAAAAGCTGAAACTTACTTTGTAAACAATTTCTTCAAAGATTACAGTATTCACATAGTAATAAGTGAGTGGAATAGCGACGATAGCTGCAAGGACAAGGAGCAGCATGAATCCCCTGCCCACCAGGTAAATCAGATTAAATTCACTGGCCCCAAACACTTTGCGAATGCTTATTTCTTTCAGGCGGGATTCTGTTGTAAAAACAACCATCCCCAATAATCCCATTGAAGCTATGGTAACAGCTAAAAACGCCATAAAGCTCATAATTGTCAACCAGGATACATACTCTTTGTAGGCTTCTTTGATCTGGTCGTCGTAAAATGAAGCCTTCATCGGGTGTACCGGGTCAAACCTCTTCCACGCCTCTTCAATTTTCTTCATTGTGCCAAAAACATCCGCTGTATTGATTAAAATATTGAGATATTTATTCTGTGCCGGTTCATAAATAAACGCAAAAGGGCTGATCTTATAGTCGATCCTGCCGAAGTGAAAATCCTTTAAAACACCTTGAATAACCTTTACATCATCTGAAATAATGATCTCCTCCCCAATCGCCTGATCCGGCGTACCGATGCTGAACCTTTTTAGTAATGACTCATTGATAATAACCTGGTTGTTGACGGCACTATCATTTTCGCTGCCTTTTACAAAATTACCCCCTGCGAGAAACTCATGGCCATGCAAAGGTAAATAATGTTCATCCACCTTGTTATACTTAATACTGGTAGAATCCGGCGTACCCTTGGATTTTTTTGCCTGCGTACCCCAGTAGTATCCAATACTTGTAACCAAACTGCTTTGGGACAGCTTTTTTATTTCTGGTAGCTGCTTTAACTCATTGACCAATGTGGCCGGATCGTTGTCAAACAAGTTTAAATTCAGAATGTTTTCGGTATTAAACCCCAGGTCAAAAGAAAGTGAATACCGGTATTGCTTGTATATGAGTGTCACCGCTATAATGAAAGCCAGTGAGATGGTATATTGGAGTAAAATCAGGATTTTTTTAAAGTTAAATTGCCCGGATAGCTTGATCCTGTTCATGTTATTAAGCACTTTCAAAACAGTAACCTTCGAAAAAAACAAAGCCGGGAAAAAACCTGCCATCAATCCCACTGCCACAGCCAGTAAAAGGAAATAGCCCATCAATTCAGGTGTTAGCTGCAGTGTCACAATATCAGCCATACGGCGATCAATCGTAAAAAAGTAATTCCGCAACACCAGAAATAACCCCAGGGCCACCATCAAAGCCACCAGGGATATCAGGGTCGACTCCAGGATGAACTGCGACCACACCTGGAAGCCTGAGGCACCGTTGACTTTTCGAATACCGATCTCCCTGGATCGTCGCATGGACCGGCCTAATGATAGATTTGTATAGTTAAAACAGGCCGAAATTAACACCACGATCCCTAAAAGCACTAAAGTCCAAACCATTTTGGTTTCCATGGTTGGACCAAAAGTGTTATTCAGATTAGCCCCTGGAATAATGCCTAGTAACGGCTGCAAGTGTGCCTTGATTACTGTATAGTCACTCTTGCTATTTTCTTCTTCGCTGATTTTGTCCAGTCCCAACTGGACCAAAGATGGATCCTGATGCTCTTCCAGCTTAAAGTACACGTAGTGATCCCACATATTGTTCCAACTGGAGAACCATTTATGGTGCTTATTAGCGTTTGCGTACGTGCTGTATGATCCCAGAAGCTCAAACTGCAGGTGGGAATTCATAGGTGGTTTGGCAACCACACCGGTGATGACATAACTTTCGCCTTCAAGGATGACTTGTTTGTTAATAGGTGTTTCATCGCCAAATAGTTTTTTGGCCGATTCATCGGTAATGACCAGTGCGTTCAAGGCTGTAAGTGCGGTATTTTTGTTACCAGCCAAAAGGTCGAAGGAAAAAACATCGAAAAACTCATCGGATGCCCACCGCAATTGAAGAGGAATCGTTTTGTTCTCATAGGTCACATCACTTTTAGCACCCCTATGAAGTATCGTAAGGTGCTCGATTCCAGGAATTGACGCCAGCATCTTCGGACCGGTGACAGGTGAGGTGGACGCATAAAATGAATTGTCAACTTTACCAAGATACTCATAACTACCGTTGATCCGGTATATCCTGTCAGCATCTTTGTGAAAGGTATCGAAGGTATAGATTTCACTGATGAAAGATATCAGCAAAAGGCCTACAGACATGCTGATGGCCAGTCCGGCAACATTGATCAGTGAGAATAACCAATTTTGCCTCAAGTTACGGGCCGATGTTTGAAAATAGTTTTTAAACAATAAAAAGTGGTTCATAGGATGGTTGATTTTCGGCTTTTGCACTGTATAAATCCTGAAAAACTTCAGAACATCGATCACGTAAATGAAGCGTGCCATCTTCAGGCCCTTTGTCTTGATATTCCGGAGATAAAATTCATGAATGTCCCCTTCCAAATCTTCGGCCATTTGTCTGTTACAATACCAGCGAAGAAAACGGGTTGCCCATTTGGGGGGTAATGGCAGCTTGTTTTTTTTCATTTTAAGTTTTCTAAAACTATAGAAGGAATCTTATCCCAAAGCCGTTGACGGAGCTCACGTGATCTGTTAACAGCAAAAAAACCCCCGGAAGTAAGGCTATAGTACCGCTTTCTTTTACCTCCTCTTTCTGCCGTCGGTTCGCCCAGTTCACTTTTAAGGTATCCTTTCTTTTCCAGCCTGTTCAGAATCGCATGCACGACACCCAGTTTCACTTTGCGCGCTATTTGTTCATCCAGTTGATCTACTATGGCTACACTGTAAGCCTGGTTATCGAGTGTGGCTACTGCCAATAGGACGACCTCTTCAAATTCTCCCAGGTTTGATCCTTTCATGATTAAATTGTTTATTCACTAAATGTATGTATTATATGGAGAATTTAAAAACCCTTTCAAAAAAAATCTTAAATAGCGCATGCCTCCCGCGGCTGTTGCACAACATTTTCGACAAAATCCTTCGTGTCTCTTTGTGTCTTGGTGCCTCCGTGGTGAAAAATGATTAACCACCAAGGCACAAAGAGACACGAAGGTTATTGTTTTACCCGGTTTTGGGACTCAATTGGCAGGAGGCAATGATAAATGAAGGAGTTGACCGGTGCTTCAACACCTTGGGCTTCTGCCAGTTTTACAACAGCGCCTGTCAAATATTCGAGCTCCGAAGGGCGTCCTTCCATTAAATCCCTTTGCATGGAAGAGGTGGCATGGTAGGGCAAGCTATCCACTATGTTCATGGTTTTTTCTTTGTCCTCTTCCTTCAGTGCTACTCCCAGGTGCCTGGCCAGGGTATATATTTCCGAGATCAATTCCTGCAGCAGCTTTCTGGTTCCGGGCATTTCACGATTTACGCCGTATGAAGACCGTGTTAATGCGCCCAGTCCGCCGGTACAAATGAACATGAGCTTTTTCCATAAGGCGGCATCAATATCTGAGGCAATGGTTGTGGATATCCCAGCCTGCTGAAAAAGCGATTGTAACTTTTCAATCCTGGCTGACCGCTGGTTGCCCAACTCCCCCATAGCAATTGAAGGCTCATACATCATATGGTTGATAATCCCCGGGCCTTCTATCCGGCTGATGATTTTGCACAAACCACCTACAAGATTACTTTTTCCGATTACCGCCATAATCTCCTCATTGGCAAATACACCGTTCTGAAGTGGGAGAATGACTGTTTCAGGCTTGATAAGATCCTTTACTGACCGGGCTGCCTCTTTTACCTGCCAGGACTTCACCCCAAGAATAATCAAATCCATGGCGCCCAGACCAGATACATTGTCAGTAGCCTGCGGATAGGTAATAGTAAAATCGCCTTTGGGACTTAGTATTTTCAGTCCGTTGGCATGCATGGCCTTGAGATGTTCGCCCCTGGCGATGAAAGTAACATCACCACCGGCCTGTGCCAGCCTGCCGCCAAAATACCCTCCTACCCCTCCGGTGCCGTAAATTAAAATTTTCATTTCCCCGATAATGGATGATTATAGGACAAACTTCCTAAAACCAACTATGAATTAAAAGCCTGAAACCAACATTTTGAACCAGCGTTACCAGTGCATTGACGGACAGGAGGCAGCAGGAGTCAGGAGCGAGGAGTCAGGGGTCAGGAAATGTGACAACTCCTGACTCCTGACACCTCTCCTCTGCCCCTTCTATGTTGTGCAAAGAAAAAATCCTTTTATTTATGGAATTTATAAACACGGTGCATCTTATGGTTAGCATAAAACTATGATCGCTTATGAAGATACTTTTTACCTTAATCACCATTTTGCTACTTTATCACCAGACCCCTGCCCAGATGCGGACAATTTCAGGCAGGCTAACTTCAAGCCAGGATGGCAGTCCCCTGCCCGGGGTTAACATAATCATCAAAGGTACCGGTACCGGCACAGTTACGGATGCTGAAGGTTACTACGCTATAACAGCTCCCATCGGGGCCACTTTGGTATTTCAATTCATCGGTATGCAACCACGTGAGGTGGTTGTAACTAAGGATAACCTGCCACCGGTAAGACTTTCAAAAAAACAAGCAAGTAAAAGGGCAGGGCGAAAAAAAACTGAGATAAGCGCCATACCCATGTCTTTGTACCGCGACACTACAGTACAGGAGAGAACAGGAATCACCACTTTAACAGACGAAACGCCATCCTATAAACGTGCGGGCAACATCGACCCGGCAACGGTGCGGTCGATTAAAAAATTGAAGGACACTTACGTTATTAAATCATATGATTTTCCTGAGAAAAGAACTGGTTTTGGCTTACAATTCACCTCATCTTTGAATGTTGAGTCTATTAATCGACTGCCTTCTGTTCAAAAACAATATGCGCAGGGCCGGCCTACTGGTGGCAATATGCTATGGAGGGGGGCGGATCAGCTGGAACTTTTCTCGTGGGGGCCATTAATTCGTACGCTGGAATTCGATGGGAGCCATTATCCATACGATAAAAACGGAAGACTTACTGAGGCCGGAAAAGGCAATGGTAAAGCGGCCGGAAGTTATGATGCTTTTTCATTTTTCAGAACCGGTCTGGCAACGGCGAATGAGCTTATGCTAACATTACCTGGACCGCAGCATAGTACTTTTGTTTTCGACCTTGAAAACAGAAGAAGGACTGGCGTCATTCCTAATTCCGTTTATAAAAAGGCGAATTTTTCTTCAAGGCTTAATAATTTTCAGCTTCTCAGAAATATTACTGCCAATGCGTCTGCTGCTTTTAACCGGTCAACCGGCGATTTACTAACCCGGGGAGCTAATATGGCCGTTATCGCAGGCAGTGTCTACCGAACTCCACCGACCTTTGACAATACCAATGGCTTGCCGGTTAGAACTGCCATAAACGCGGCGGAATCGTATCAATTACCAGGAGGTGCTATACGCACCCATGCGCCGGATTTGGTTGATAATCCCTTCGGGCTCGTAAATGAGTTGCCCGACCGGGAGGAGCTCGAAAGGTGGATGGCATCTTTGCAGCTCAGATACCATCCCACCAATCCTTTCAGCCTTACACTGAATGCTAATGTCGATCGTCAAATGAGTGAAAACTTCTTTGGGATTCCTCATGGCTACTCCGGATATCCCGCAGGAAGATTGACACACCGGAAGGATGATCAGACATTTGCCCATCTGGCGATTACACCATCTTACCATCATTTTCATGATCGCGGTGATTTAAAAATTAGCCTGTCCTATCAGGCGCAATACACCGACCGGGCCCTGGACCGAATCGATGGCTTTGGCTTTAACGTTGAAACTTTCGGTACGCATGAGTTGGCTGATTCTACCGTTACAATAAATAAGCAACTTTCAAGAACTACACACGAGGTAATGGTCAATGCCAGATACAGCTACAATAACTGGTTGAATATACGTTTTGTCAACCGGCATTATTTTTCAAATACAGTTGATTCGAAACAATATACTAATCTTTTTCCCTCAGGGAGTTTAAGTATTAATTTGGCAGAACTAATCGGTTTAGGGGCGATTCATGAGTTGAAATGGCATACTTCTGTTACACGCACCATCCGGGAAGCCCCCCTATTGTATACAAATTGGTCATATGGCTCTACTTTGATGGCCGTTGAAAACTACAATGCCTTTTATGAGGCATCAGAATTGTTTTTCATGTCATCCCTTATGCCCGAAACAGAGCGAAAATTTGAAACGGGCTTAAATTTGAAAGGATTCAATGGGTTATCACTGGCTTTCATCTACTTCAATAATCGCACAAGTGATTTTATTGTACCCGTTGGGGATGTTGATCGCTTCAACCTTCAAAATGCTGCCAGGATAAAAAATTATGGTAGAACCATTTCAGCCGGGTATATCAGGCATAACGGTGTTTTTCGATATGGGGTGGATTTAAAATGGAGCAAATATGAAAGTATTGTCGAGGAAATTTACACTGGCAATGACCTGATTCCATTGGCAGGATTCGAATCGGCGCAGTCGGTTCTGGCTCCGGGACAGCCGGTAGGCGCTATTTATGGCACTTCCTACATCAGAAACCAGGCAGGCATGAAAGTAATAGATAACACCGGCTTTCCCCTGAAAGATGAAGCATTGAAAATGATTGGAAATCCGATACCGGATTGGACGCTGGGGTGGTCATCTTTTTTTGAATGGAAACAGCTTAAACTTTCATTTTTATTCGATTTCAGGAAAGGTGGGGAGATTTGGAATGGCACCAATGCGGTGCTTGATTACCTGGGTAGATCCGCAACTACCGGTGAACTCAGAAATACTTCCGATTATATTTTCGAGGGCGTCGGTATCAATGATAACCCCAATACCATTCCGGTAGACTTCAGTGACCCGGAAGTTCCGGTAGAGGATAACCGCTGGGTTCGCTATGGCTGGGATGGCATTGGCGAAGATTATATTGAAGACGCTTCCTGGATACGGCTCAACGAGCTTACTTTATCTTATTATCTTAAACGCTCATGGAATAATAATATCCTCAAAGAGGTTAAGCTTTCACTGATAGGACGCAACCTGTTATTGATTACCCCCTATAGCGGTGTCGATCCGGCGGCCCATCTATTTGGTGATGGAACCGGGGCGGGATTAGACCTTTTCAATTCGCCCGCTGTCAGAAGTTATAGCGCCCAGATTACCATAAAAATTTAAATTTATGAGACGATACCATTACTTCATACTTATATCCGGAGTTTTGTTTATCATGATTTCCGGTTTCCGGCTTATTCAATATTCAGATTTTCTGCAAAAGCTGAAACAAAGCCTTCTGGCTTACAATACCAACTATCCGGAAGAAAAGGTTTACCTGCAATTTGACAAACCATTTTATAAACCTGGTGAAGATATATGGTTCAATGCATTTGTATTGAACAGTAATACACATCAACCTACCGGCCTCAGCGATGTGGTATATGTTGAATTGATAGACCCAAAGGGAAATGTCGCCTCCCGGTTAGCCCTCATCATAACAGAAGGCACGGCGCCTGGTGATTTTCATTTGCAGGAAACAGCACCGGGTGGGCTTTACCAAATCAGGGCTTTTACCCGCTGGATGAAAAATTTTGGAAAAGATAACCTGTTCAAGAAAGATATCCAGGTGCAAAGGGTTATCACACCTCGTCTGCTGCTTAAGCTGGACTATGAAAAAGAATCATATGGGCCGGGTGATGAGGTCAATGCGCAACTTATTGTTACCAACTTAAAAAATGAAAAAGTGGCGAATGCCTCCATCGGCTTTAGCGTTAATATCGATGGAACCGAAATCTTGGAATCAAAAGTATTCTCAGATGCGCAAGGTTTGGCAAAAATTTCTTTCCGGCTCCCTGATAGTCTGAATACCACCGATGGACTGTTACAGGCGATCATTGCCACAAACGGTATGGAAGAGTCTATTTCCCGCTCTATTCCTATTGTCTTGAATAAAATCACCGTACAATTTTTTCCCGAAGGTGGCTACTGGGTTGAAAATGTGAATACAAGAATTGCTTTTAAGGCAGTGAATGAATTTGGGAAAGGTGCTGACATCTCAGGCACTGTCATTGATGGGGATGGCCACTTCATTACGCAGTTTGAAAGCTTTCACAGGGGCATGGGGGCTTTTGATATAAAACCGTTGGAAGGTAAAAAATATTTTGTCCGCCTCGATACCCCCGCAGGTAATGAAACTTTGATACTTTTGCCACCTGCTCTTGTCTCTGGTTTTGTATTCAATCTGAAAGAAAACAGCGATTCATTCATTGAATGGTTGGTTCATGCGCCTGTTTCGGGCAATGTACACCTTGTTAGCCACGTTCATGGTGAAATTGTCTATGCCAAAAAGGTTAGCCTGGTAAAAGGTGAAAATTTAGTCAAAGTATCCACCGAAAAGTTTCCTGCCGGCATTGCTGTCTTTACCTTATTTGATAAAAATGGTGTGGAACAATGTGAGCGGCTGGTTTTCTTGAAAGGTAAAAAAGGGTTAAACATCCGGCTTCATCCTGACAAAGAATATTACAGTCCGCGTGAAAAGGTTGAATTGACCATTGAAACCAGTGATAGCGATGGAAAACCGATTCCTGCCAGACTTTCGCTGTCTGTGACAGATGATCGACTGATCTCTTTTGCGGATGATAAGCAGGATAACATACTATCTGCCTTCCTCTTGTCTTCGGAGGTAAAAGGGGAAGTGCAGGAGCCCTCATTTTACTTTGACCCACAGGAATTGAAAGCTGCCCAGGCACTTGATTACCTGTTGATGACACAGGGTTGGCGAAGATTTACCTGGAAGGAGGTAAAAGAAACCAAAAGGACGATCACAATCACTCCGGAAAAGGTGAAAAACCTCACCGGCAGGGTTGTCAATACCGCCGGAGACGGTTTTCTTTCGGAAGTAATATTATTGGAAACGGGCAACCGAAAAAGAATTGCCAGTGTTCAGACCACTAAGGAAGGGAATTTTGTTTTTAGGAACATCGACCCCACCATTCCTGTGCTGCTATTCACAAAAAAACCGGGGCAGATTATCCTTCCGACAGAAAAAACAATTCAGGTTTTATCCGAACACCGGGGAGGAACCACTTCTCTTCCGGATATTGTTGAAGATGTGGCTGATGCGATACCTGCCCTGACGCCCACCAATGAAATCCGGGAATTTGCCGGTGAGAATGAATTGAACATCAGCCTGGTAGAAGACAACAGCCGGTTAGAGGAAATTATCGTCTTGGCTTACGGTGTTGGAAACAAAAATGATTTAGTGGGTAGTGTTGTTAAGATCGGTGATAACCGTTTGGAAACAATATTTTCTTCGCCGGCGGTTGAAAATGTTATCCAGGGCCGGGTGGCCGGCGTGACCGTTAAACCACAAACAGGGAATGCCGGTTCGCAGACTCATCTGACCATCAGGGGAAACAGCTCGCTTAGCGCTGGCAGCACTGAGCCGCTATATGTAATTAATGGGCACCCTGCCGGCACCGGTTTAAACCAAAATTTTTCAAACAGCCATATGATCGGACCGGATAACATACAGACTATTGAATTTATTCACTCTCCGGAAGCTACTGCATTATTTGGAAGTGCTGCGGCTCATGGAGCCATATTGATTACTACCTGGCCCGGAATGAGTCACTATCTGAATTTTAAATACAAGAAAAATCCGGCCAGATATTCCCACGTTACCATTAATCCCCGTCAATTTTCACCTGTAAGGGAGTTTTATGTCCCTCCGCCTGCTTTCAAAGCCCAGGGCAAACGTGAGGACTTCCGGTCTGCGATCTATTGGAAACATACAGTTGCGACCGATGAGTATGGTAAGGCAAAACTTTCATTTTACAACAACGATGCTGTCAGTGCTTTTCGAATAACTGCGGAAGGAATCACCGGATCCGGTCTGATCGGGCGGAATGAAGAAGCCTACTATACCCGGCTGCCGTTTTCCCTGGATGCTAAATTGCCTGATTTTCTCGGCTTCGAGGATGTTTTAAAATTGCCGGTACGGGTAAAAAATGAGACTGCATCGGTACTTACAGGCAAAATCCTGTTGACCCTACCTGAGGAACTTTCCGTCCGCGAGTCCACTGAAATACAAATTCAGGTTCCTCCGCAATCTTCCAAAACTTATGCGTTTACTATTGCTTCAAAAGCCATCAAAGGAACATTTCCCATCACCTTAAAACTGGAATCACCCGGATTTCAAGATGAAATCAAACACCGGATTGATGTGCAGCCAGCAGGTTTTCCGGTGAGTTTAAGCTTTGCTGCCAGGGAACTGGACAAGACCTTTCGCTTCACTATTCATGACCCGGAACTTGGCTCGGTAAAAGGAAAATTCACTGCTTTTCCGGAAATCCTGGGTGATCTTTTCACAGGTGCCGAATCTATTTTGCGGATGCCACACGGATGTTTTGAACAGGTTTCGTCGAGCACTTTCCCAAACATTCTGGCCCTGCAGTTTCTGAATCAATCTGGCACTATCAGGCCAGATGTTGAAAAACGGGCGCTGTTTTATATTAAGAATGGCTATAAAAAACTTACGGCCTACGAAATAAATGGAGGTGGTTTTGAGTGGTTTGGCGACCCTCCGGCGCACGAGGGGCTAAGTGCTTATGGGTTACTGCAATTCCATGAAATGAAGAAAGTTTTTCCCGGGGTGGATGAAAAGATGGTGAACCGCACCCGGGACTGGCTCCTGAGCAGACGTACTGGCAGAGGCGGATTTAAGCAAAACCTTGGAAAATATGGATTTTCTGCCGCCTCCAAAGCGGTTAACGACGCTTACATAACTTTTGCATTATCAGAAACCGGAACAAAAGATATGCTGAAGGAATACAACCACGCCTTGACCGAATCGCTCAAAAGCAGAGACATGTACCGTATGGCGTTGATGGCCAATGTTGCTTTTAACCTGGGTAAACCGGATGATTACAGTAAGTTAATCCATATTTTCAGAGAAAAGATGAACGGTGAAGGAATTGCCGGTCTGAAAATGGACCACTCAATCGTCAGGGGTTATGGCACCTCACTGCAAACCGAAACCGTCGCCCATTGGGCTGTCGCTCTGATGAAAGCCGCTACCCCGGATTATGAACTCATCGAGAAATGCATGCAGGTAATATTGAATAACCGCCACCTCGGTGGTTTTGGCTCGACACAAGCCACTGCCACCGCCCTCAAAGCATTGACAGCATATGCCCAACTCTTAGGCACGACCCTGGATGATGGAGAAATACAGATCCTGGTGGACAATAAAATCATTGAAAGGCTTCCGTACGAAAAAGAAACCAAAGAAAAGCTTGTCTTAGATACGTTTGCGAGAAATTTTGAAAGCAACAAAGTACATAGTTTAAGAATTCTGTATAATGGAACCGGCAAACCTTTATCGTACTCCGTAGATCTCCAATGGTATACCAAGAAACCGCTGTCCAATGCTCAGTGTCAAGTCAGCCTGGCCACTTCACTTGATAAACCGGCCGTAAAGGTCAACGAAACTGTAAGGCTGACGGCATCACTCAAAAATAAATCATCTGAAGGATTGCCTATGACCATGGCAGTAATCGGTATACCGGCCGGACTAAGTGTACAACCCTGGCAACTAAAAGAATTACAGGAAAAACAAGTGTTTGATTTCTACGAACTTGAAGGTGGTAAATTAATCCTCTATTACCGCGAAATGGCACCGAAGGCGATTCAAACCGTTAAACTGGATTTGAAGGCTGAGATACCCGGAACCTATACGGGGGCTGCCAGTTCGGCTTACCTGTATTATACAGATGAATATAAACATTGGGTCGAGGGTAATTCAATTTCCATTAACTGATCAGTTCGTACACCCAAAGAAAAAAACATGGCCCAACCGGGCCATGCCGATCATTATGAAAAAATCTCTCTTGCCGCCGGTTGGTTGTGAATTATGAAATCTGTTATAAAACCATGAACCTGTTATTTATTGTGTATAGGTCGAAGCCGTTAGGGAAATTGTAACCGGCATCAAAAGTTTTACAATTTTTGTGCCCTTGGAAAAAACAGCATGTACATGCAAAAATTTACCTACTGGGAGGAATACAAGCTCAAAACTGCCATTTCCTTATGAAAGAACAATTTCGTTGTCCCAAAATTCTCCTACTATCATACATCTTCCCCTACTCAATTTCTCCGGATAATTCTTTGCCTCTGCAAATTCGACTTATTTAAAATTTGAGTAAAATTCATTATCCGAAGTAACTGCGCAACTATCATTTTCTGGCAAAGTTCCAAACAACGCCGATATAATAGCCTGTCTTCATTTTTTCGAATGTAGGAACGGAAGAAAGCGACTGTGGTACAGGGTTATTCGGATTTCTGCCATCATCAGAAACCGTCTCACTCAAACTCTTCACTTTGCTCCATACCAAACCGGCAGAAATTCCCAATGATTGCTTCTCAAGAAACAACGCGTGCCAGCCCAGGAAGTATCTGGATTTTCCATCGGTTAAACCGATTCCGTATCCGAGAGAGGGGCCGTGCCGTGCCCAACATCGCCGAAAGGAAAAATTAACCAATGCACCAAAGGTAATATCTCCCTCGAACCCATCTTCTCGTTTAATGACCCTGGTGGTATCTGTTTCCCCCTGACTATTCATGGTGATCTCATTATCCAAAAAGTAGTTTCTTTCCCAAAGTGAGTTGTATAAGAACCCGGTCGAAAAATCTATATCCATACCTTTGCAAATGGGGGCATCTATCTTTTGAATAAACACGGTGTCTTTGGGAGCGTATTTATTAGTTAAGGCCACATTTATTCGCGCTGCATCGGCATTTTTGGTGTAATAAAAGCTTTCGGTGGTTTGCACTTTCTTAGGGTTTGCGAGATTTTGGAGGATGGGTAACCGCTCAGTAATCTTGATTTTATTTTTGACATACTTATGGGATAAGTTAATGCTTGCTATTGAGGCTAGTAACTTACGGTCGACTTTAAGCCTGGAATCAATCGTTTTGTCTATAGTCTCTTTAAGGGCATCCAGCGCCAATAAATCGTTACTTATTGAGTCCGCCAGCATGTTAATATCATCTACTCCATACTTGCTGGTATATTTGGCAAGTTCCTTATCGACAAAGCGCATCATATCCTGAGGATAATTCTCCATATTCTTTAGGATATGGAGGAATTTGGAGCTGTTAGTATTCACATAATTTATATTTTTATATATATCGTTGTATTTTTTAATTTTTGAATTTAGCAATTCGTAGGATTCGATCAAGTCACGGTAATACGGTAACTGGCTATTGGATATCTCTAACTCTGATAGAATTATATTGTCCTTATAAGTCGATTTACCTCTCAGATCTTCTAAAGACAATTCTTTACTTCCAACCTTGAGAGTTTCTGGGCCTGGAATTACATTAGGACCAGGTGGGATGGGCTGTTGATCCAAACTTATCAAACCAAAATAAGCACTCAGCGACCCGGGAATGCCTACTTTGAAATTGACAGTCTTTGCACTTAGAATTCGTAAATCATATTTGTATTCATTGGGATTCTCAATTTCAAAATAGTATTTAATAGCCTCTTTCCTGCCAAGCTGGCACCTTTCATTTTGAAAACTATTGAGTACATATTTCCTTTTTACGCGATCATATTGGATAGTTATCTTACACCCTTTTTGGGATGATTGTCCATGCAGATCGGCTACTGTGAAAAGCAATAAAATCAGTGTTACATATTTAGGCATGACAACTAATATTTAGAAAATGAAGTAATTTTGTTAACATTTAAAAAGAGCAGATTTTACGCCATCAGGCAATACCCAAGATTGGATATTTGCCTGATGTAGAAATTTATAAAACAGGTGCTATCGACACATAATTGGTATCAATTGGTCTCTGTTTTTCCGGATGATATCATATTTTTTTTATCCGTACACCTACCTGAAGCTTACCGGAAGCCGCAGGCAAATAGACCTTATCAATGCCAAATTGAGCGTCCAGCACTGGTATTGAAGCGATTAATTTTGAAGTATCATAAAGATATACCAGCCGGTCCGCCATGGCCTTATTGACAATTCCTTCCAGCTTAATTTTTCGGAAATACTTGTAGTCCAATCTGAACTTTGTGAATTTTCCTTGTACAACAATCATGGAATTTCTAATTGATGCTGTGGCAAGGGCTTCTATCTTAAATTTCAATGAAATGGAGATTCTAAATACCCTTACCCACTTCCAGGTAATTCTCCATCGCGTGCATAACCGGCTGCAGCGGATTGAAGGTCTTCGCATCCATAATTCCCCGGTTGCATTTGCCCTAACCTGGCCATTTTTCAGTTGTGTTGCAGGGCTATTGAAAATGACATCTGGTCTGCTTAATGCTGTTCCGGATAACTTTGGAATATGGAACTTAAACTTTATGCCTTTAGCAGTTGACTCATAAAGTCCTGGCACTCCTTTTTTTATGATGGTTTCCAGGTATTCTTTTGGAGGGCCTTCATAAGCAGGGTCTGTGCAGGCTTTCAAAGCACTTTTTGCTTCCATAACTACCAGGGATGCTTCATTGAGCACAGCCTCTTCAATGGAGTTGTCATTACTGGCGTCATAGTCTCCGGTGCTGTTACCAGCATAATCGATCGCAATCGAACCGGTATTATACGATCTGGTAAGTAAGTCTTTTATCTCATTACTTGTGAAGTCGTATTGTAAACCTTTCGATACTTCGAATGCGCTTTGAACTTTGTGCGGGAAAGGCTGGTTAATGTCGAATAAATCGATCGGATATTTGGCCGATTTGACGATTTTGTCCGCAATGGATTGATTTAGAATAGTGATTAAATCTTGTGACATGGCTATTTCATTTGATTTACAATATGTATTACTTTTTATAAAACTTGTTAATTCAAATTTCCGGAAGTCAGCGATAGCGATCAAGGGTAGTTAATGCGTGTCGCAAGGGGCCTTATACCCTGTTGAGGTGATGGGTTTTTACCTGTAAGTAGTGATGGAAGATAGCCTGTAAGGGGTTGGTATTTTAAAGGTTGTCAAAAAGTTGATGTTTTAAAACGAACAAGACCAATCCCGTTTTCGACTTAATCGCAAATTTTTCAAAAATAGACTCGCGATATCCATCAACAGTGCGATGTTGAACGCCCATTATGCCAGCAATTTGATCATAGGTGTATTCACCTTCGTGACAAACCAGTTTAAGGAATTCACGCTCTCTGTGGGATAGTTGTTCTACGATCATTTCCTGCTCGCTTTTCTTCTCCGGAGCGATCTCATTTTGAAGGGAATAGGTTAAAAATTCATTGTGAAAGTAACCACAGCGGAATATTTCATTTAAAGCCTCTCGCATGGTTGCCGCAGAGCAGTTTTTTTGTAGATAACCCCTCACACCCAATCGAAATAGCTTAAGTATTCGGGTTTCATCTTCATTCAGTGTAAGTATAAGGATGGGAACCTGACAGCCAAAACCATTGAGTATTTCTATGGCCTCTTCTCCATCCAATTCAGGCATTGTAATGTCCAATATAATTAGATCCGGTAGGGGATCAAACGGGTAGGCATCGACAAACTGCCTGCCATTATCGAATTCGTTAATTATTTTGAATTTCCCTAACTTTTCGATGAGTTCTTTCAGCCCATTGCGGACAATGATATGATCATCGACTAATATGATGTTTTTATTTTCCATTTTCTTTTAGGTTTTCTTCTGATCTTTTCGGAGTATATAGGTACAACCATGGCCAGGTGACGACGCAATTTTGCAGTTTATTTTTGCTATTTCAGACCTTTTGATAATATTACGGAGCCCTGAAGACCTTAAACTGTCTAGGGTTTCCTGTACCTTGAAACCACATCCGTCATCTTTAATTATTAGTTCAAAGTAGGGGTAATCTTTCAATAAAATACATAAATTTCTAGCACTGGAATGACGAATAGCATTGTTGACAACTTCTTGAAATATCCTGAATATAATCAGTTCCTGATCTTTGTCAATTTCATTCCTGCTATAATTATGTTCCCATTGAATTTGAAATTTTTTAAGGTTTTTTTGTCTGTCTACTTCAAGTTGAATAGCTTCATTTAGACCGATGTTGGCCAAATAATCAGTATTTAACGATCTGCTAAGTAATCTTAATTGAACCGAAGTTTCTTCCAGATAGTGGTCCGCAGACTTAAGTACTTCGCAAAGCTGAGGGTTATCAAGTTTTCTGTTTTCAACTTCCAAGCGCAGACAGGTAAGCAGGTGTCCAATGTTGTCATGAAGTTCTTGACCGAAATGTTGCATAAGTTGCTCACTTAATTCTCCTTCGACTTTTCTAAGCTCCTTTTCATATTTTAGGCGTGCCCGTGTTAGTTCAATTTGCTGATTGGCACGTTGCCGGCTCACCATAAAAAAAGAAATAGTTATCCCCGCTATGAGAATCAAAATAAGCAGTGTTGTAAGTATAATTGTTATGACAACATCATAGTCAATCATTTGAAAGTGGGCTTTAAATATATTATTGTTTGGCATACAGCCAAAAACTTATCGCTGCCATCAAGTAACGGAGGTTGCCTAAAACATCCGTAATAAAATAAAAAAGCCATGTGTTTAGATCGGCTGAAAGTTTTTGAAAATAATGAACAAGACCCATGTATGGGACATTACCCGAAAAATACATAATTAGCCCCAGGCTGAGCCAGAATTCCGGTTTAATTCTCCTTGGTGGTTGTCTTTTCACCACAGAACCAAACAAAATGAAAATATATATAGAAACTGTTACTATTCCCTCGGTAAGAAAGGCATAATTTGCAAATAATAAAAATCCTTGCTTAGATAGCTGATAAACATAAATAACCAAAAAAATAACAAAGCCGGCAATGATATACCTGCCAGCTCTTTTGTTATTAAAATAAACATAACCTGCCCACAGCAACAAGCCGCATTCCAAAAGTATATAAATATTGAAGACCCATTGATTGTTCAGTGGAAGATCATGGCTTTTTTGATAAATTGTGACAGCCCGGGCCCCTGCATAGTTGACCATGCCCAATACTACCTGGAAGCAGCTAATCTTTAAAAATCCATTTAATTCTTTAAAAGTATATCCTCCCACCCCACACGCAACAAAAAGAATAAATGATTCTTTTATCACCTGTAGCATGCTGGTCTTTTTTAATGAAACTTTCCCAAAAATAAAAAACTTTTGCTTAAATCATTTCTTTTAAAGTGGTTTATTGTATTTATCTTTTGATTGGATAGATTAACTTCTGACAACTAGGTGGACACAAATGAGCCAGATTGCCAAAATGGCCACTTGGAGGTACCAAAAACTTGTATATTGTACAGTCCGGACATTTAAATACAAGGGTATGTTTGTTCCTTTTCCGTGCAAAGATGTTTAACCGGAAGTTTTTCTTAAAATGAGCTGAATTAAGAGGAACTATTGGCTCCGAGTAGTCACAGGAATCTGCGACCCTACCTTCATTGCTATCATCATCTTCCCAACAAGCGTTCCTATGATATAAAAGAAACAATTCCTGAAATGAAAAAATAGCCGATTTCGAATCACCTTTCCAATTCGATCTGTTTTCGAATGATCTCCATTTTTTACGATGCTTTATCTGTATCTGAGTTTTGTACTGTTCCAATGCATCCCTGACGTCCCCTGTATCTGCTTTTTGAAAAGAAAGGATTGGCCCACCAGGATTATCCGGCTTTTTGTAACAGTAATATAAATTTTTGTCTACCGGTTTAATACAGCCTTTTACCCTGCGGCGTTTGGATTTATAAATAGCCAAGTAAATGGGTTGATAAAAAAGTTTTATCAACCCATGGCTGTCTAATCCATAATAAATCTTCAATGCAGTAATATACCGTTCTTTGTCATTCAAGGCTATTTGTGCAGCCGAGTCTGCCGATCTGTAAAGTCGGATAAACGCTGACATTACAATCTTTTCCTTTAGTTCCGGGATTTCAAGCCGTTTTGCTTGCTTTTTTTTAAGCCTGAAGACATTTTCAAACCTGTTTCTCCCTTGCCTGGCTTGTGATGGGCTTTTGAAAAAATCATCTAAGTCCAGCTTATGTTCTTTTTCAAATTTAAGGGAGCTTTTTAGGGAAGTGTCCTGGGCATACGTATAAAGGCAAGATACACCTAAAGTCATGGTCAGTAGAAAAAAAAATCTAATTGTGGTTTTCATAAGCTTTTTTTCCCGAAATAAGTAAGTTGAGAACAATATAAAAAATCATTCAATCCGTGATTTTATGCATGAGCTATGGGAAATAATACCCGGGATCATGTGCATAAAACCCTGTTTTCGATGCCGTTTTTCTCTTGTAATTTAGCATTGGGCAGATCATAAAATTATTGATTTTGTAAGAAGATGGGTTTAAATATGTGTTTTTCCTTGCTAAATGTTAACCTTGGGGTGATCGCCTTTATTTTCACAGTTTTTCATCTTTTGTTATCTTTTTTATTCTTTATAAAGATTATTCTGAAAGGGTATTTTCGGAAAGGCAATTTGCTTATGGCCTTTCTGACGATCAATTTGCTCACGCATCTGGCTTGGCTGATTTATCTTTACATTTTAAATGATATTTTTATTAGAATCGGATTTGTTCTTGAGATAATTTGTAGTATTGTATTCCTTGTGCTGTTGGCATGGCTTAAAATCAAAAAAAGCGTTGAGGACGAAGTGCATGGCAGCGAGCACTAGTGGCTGTTGCACAACCTAAGACTGTGCTTGTATGTTTTTATAGGCGAAAACCTCTGGCTAAAAATTAAAATTATCAGGATCCGGCCCAACCCTTTCTCCCCTATCCAGGGCATCGATGCCGGTCATATCCTCCGTGCTAAGTTCAAAATCAAAAATATCGGCATTACTGATGATTCTTTCCTTTTTCACTGATTTGGGAATCGTCACCACCCCTTTCTGCAGATTCCAGCGCAATACAATCTGAACCACTGTTTTTCGATACTTGCCGGCCAGGGCTACAAGCTCCGGGATTTCAAATATTTTTCCCTTCATCAAAGGTGACCACGCCTCATATTGAATACCATGCCGGTCGCAAAAATCCAGCAGGTTTTGCTGGACCAGGTATGGGTGAAACTCCATCTGATTAACCATAGGTGTAATTTCGGCATCCGGCAGCAAATCTTCTAGGTGGTGTTGCATAAAATTGCTCACCCCAATGGCTTTGGCTTTTCCCTGCCGGTAGATCTCTTCCATAGCTTTCCAGGTATCTTTGTATTTTCCCTTGACAGGCCAGTGGACAAGGTACAGATCCAGGTAATCCAATCGCAACTTGTTAAGGCTTTCTTCAAAGGCTTGTAAGGTACTTTCATACCCCTGCTCAGAGTTCCACACTTTGGAAGTGACAAATATGTTTTCCCGATCGACAGCGCTGTTATTGACGGCATTTCCAACGCCTTCTTCATTTCCGTAAATGGCGGCAGTATCGATGTGTCTGTATCCGGCCTCCAGAGCATAAGCTATGGCCTTTTCGACCTCATTGCCATCTTCGGCGAGATAAACACCCAGTCCCAGGTAGGGCATACGCACGCCATTAGCCAGTGTAACCGTTCCGTCGATGCCTGTAATATTTAATTTTGCTTTGGTTTCCATACAAGCAAAAATAAGACTTATATGATAAATATCATGCCGGGGAGCGTTTAAATTGAATCACTGCCCTGGTAGATTTGATAATGCCCCGCTGTTCAGTCCGCCAGCAGCAAAAAGATTAAGCGCAGGTTCATCACGGGTTTCACGCAGTTGCAAATTGACAGTCGCTCCAATGGCATCCGCGTCTATGTCAGTAGCAAGTGCTTTGGTCAGTGTAATCATATTGGACGACTCTCCGGTTTTCGATTAAATAATCGTTAAGAAATGCCGCCGCCGCTTAACTTCACACAGACTTAGCAATAACTTAACACTAATTAGCCGATCGATTAAATTTTGACCTATACATTTGTAATCGACCTTGCTTAATTCACTAAAACTTTAAAGCTGAAATGCCGGATAATCTAAACATTGACTATCACTTCGAAAGGGTCACAAAGCGAGGCGACCGTGAAAGTTTTAAAGTGGTATTTGAGCATTTTTACCCTGTCCTTTGCAATTATTCCCTCCGGTATTTAAAAGACCCTGAAGTGGCGAGGGATCTGGTATCGGATGTTTTTTTCAGGCTATGGAACAAAAGGGAAACCATTGTCATTAAAGATTCGCTCAGGGCTTATTTTTTTACTGCTGTACGCAACAGTGTTTATAATTATTTCAGGGATCATTCAAATGAATTCACAGGCATTGAAAATTATCAGATACAAGCTACCCATTCCAAGCCTGATGAGTTATTTGCATTTGAAGAAGCAAACAGAAATATTGAGTCAGCCATTGAGCAACTTCCAACCCAGTGTAAAAAAGTTTTTATGCTTAACCGGTATGAAGGAAAAAAGTATAAGGAAATTGCTTTGCAACTCAACATATCACAAAAAGCAGTGGAAGCCCAGATCGCCCGCGCCCTTAAATTTCTTAATGCTGAAGTCAGGCAGGACCTTCTTATTTTAGTGTTAGTATCCTTAGCGTTGTAAGCACGGCCACTTCTTTACAAATGTATGACTATCAATAACTTGTATCCATATCATCCAGTAGGCTTGCCGGGACAATTTCAGAGTTTTTACTGAAGTTATTAACATTACCGACGCCCCGGTAAGATTCTACCAGGGCGTACGATCACATCCCACTTTCCAGGAATTTTATTCCTGGTGGGCCAGGGTCGGTTTAAAGTTCAACCTGTCTCGGTATTAAATTTAAATTGACAGTTGACAATTAGGGAGGGGGGTGATCATGGATATGGATACATATCAACCATTAATTATCAATTAAATTATCAATTGTCAACTGTCAATTATCAATTCCTCCCCCTCCTCATTTCCTCTTCAAAGGTCTGTTTAAATTTTTCGTAGTCATAGTCGATTTTCAGCCTGTCGTCTTTAGAAAGCCGCTCATTATAGGTCGCAATCAGATCCGTGGCGGAAAGTTCAATGGCCAGGTAGGTTTTGTATCTTCCTTCGCTGGTTCTGGTAAGTTTTTCGCAAATAACTTTTACGCCTGAAAGCCGCTGATTAACCACCTCACGGTTTAGTGATTCAAATCTTTCTTCGGCCTCTTCCTTGTTATTGAACTCCCTGGAGTTGACATAATTATCCGTAACGTTCTTGACAGTGGTTTGAATATTGGAAGCCAAGTCTGCCCTGGCATTGGTGAGGGCTTTTTTTCTGGACAATACCTGGTCCAGACTTTCCCCCAATGAGTTGGCACGGAAGACCTTTTCATTCGTAAAATATTCAGCCCCTGAACATGGTAATACCACATCTGTCTCACCCGGAGGTGTAGGACCTGTTGCGGAAGGTTTTTTGGAAGATTTACATCCCTCCAGCAAGACTACATTTGTAATAATCAAAGTGTATAACAATATTCTTTTCATGGTCATTGTATTTTAAAAAACATGTTTAATAAATGGTTGAATAATTTTTTCTTCTAACAGCAGGGTTATGTTCTCTACGGCTTTTACTTCCGCCGCCGCGTAAGATGAATGAATACCTTTCACGCCAAGCAGTTGATCACTGTATATCAAATCATTGTCAGCATTGAAAAGCGGATTTCCAGATTTGCCCAACATACAAACAAGCCGTTAGTCTCCGGACCATGCCGGGTGGTGACTTTGTAGGTTAATCTGAAATCGGAGTTTTCAGGTTTTTCGTCGAAAATAAACCCATGAGCACTCAAAAAGTTAACCAAAGCAGGTTTTATCGATGACCGGGGTTCACCGGCTTCCTGAATAAGTGGTTCTCTCCGAATGTGAAGCGTTACCGGCAGTATGGAAACGCGCACATCAAAGACCGGAAGATTAAACGAATCGACAATTTCATCAACAATCACATGATCCCTTCCGAATGTTCTTAACATCTCCCTCGATAAGGCCAGGGTAACCACCGCACGACCTGTCACAACATCCATCCCTATCAGGATTTGCCCGTTTTGATTGGTTGTAAATTGTCTGTCGATACCCGTCAGAAGGAATCCCTCTGCTATCGAGCCCCGGCAGAGAAGTGTAATCTTCCCGGGTATTCGTTTTGCAGCGCTGATATCGATTTGCTTCTCTCCTATCTCCAGGTCGTTAAGGATTCCCTGGATAGCATTGATACAATAGAGAACAACCGGTTGTTCATTTTCACCGATCTTTGCACGGACCGGTTCATTCAGGTAATTCTTCAAAGCATCGATTGTTTTCAGGTAGCTGTGGATAGCCGTCAAAAACTTTCCATGCTGCTCATTAAAACCGGCATTTTTCAGATGCTCAAGGGCAATGGCCTTTGCAGCTTGCAGTTCTCGATCCTTTAACTCGCGGTAACGTGATTTTGATAGACCATAGGCTACCCAATACTCTTTACCATCTGTCCAATCATCCAGGAGTTCAAACTCCGACAGTTCTTCCAGGCTATTGGTTTTGATAAAAGCCTCATACCTTTCCGTAAACTGTCTCCCAAACTCTGCTTGATACAAAAATGATGTAGCGTCTACGGTGACACTTATTTCTGTTACCATATCTTCCAATGCCTTATCCTTGGCCACACGGTGGTAGTCTACCTGACTGGTTCTGGCACTTCCAAGGCCGACGTAATAACCATTTTGGGTGGGTTTTCTAATCACCCAATCCGGTTTACGGCTTACCACCGGCTGCACCTGGCCAGACATAGGTGGCTCGATGGTATGAGTAGACATCCGGGGGCTGCAGGTCATCGATAACCAGACCGGAAAATATATCAGCAATACTTTTCTCACAGACTCACCCCCAGTAAAAATTCCTTCAAATGTGCTATGGCAGCGGCAGCCAATTGCTGTTCCAATTCATGAAAAAGCCGGGTTTCACTTTTTAAAGCCTTCTGAGGTCCGAAAGATGCCCTGAATTCATTTACATACTCGCCAGTGATAACAATCTCCCCATTCCTAACAGGAAAAAGCGTACCGGTATTACCATTATAGGTCGAAACCACCTTTTCATCTTCAACCGTCCCCAAAACTTTGTTGGCAGTCAATATCTTTCCCGTTTCCACCTCCAGGAGCTTGTAATGAAGGGAAGCGGTCATAGAGGCATGATCGGACTTTTCGAAAAAATCACGGGGCAGGTATCTTTCATTTATCCGCCAGTTCCCTGCTTCATCGAAAACTTTGGAACGTACCTTTTCATAGGCAGTTTGGCCGATAGGTTTTCCTGTATTCCTTTTATACCGGACATCTTCCAGTCGAACAATAAGAAGGTGTTTTACGCCTTTTAGCATTCCGGGAGATGCGGTTGAGCTTTCCTCGAAAAGCCCGGTAAACGCCCTTTTCTGTTCCCTGATCAGTGCATTCAGATCCTCCCTTTCAATCATTGTCAGAAGTGGATGTGACCATTGGGCTATTGCCGACAACATCGCAGTTTTCAAAGCTTCGGTATGCCTGCTATTTTGATCCTGAAGGTCAGCCACAGCCATCGACATCCTTCCTTTTGTCTTTGATTGGTCCAGATAACGGGCATAGTCTTTGTTTTCCGGCTCAGAAGCCAGAAGACTGCTGTAGAGGTCATAAGCCAAAAAATAGTTGCCATTTTCAAAAGCTATGAAGGCTTTTTTCTCCATTTCTTCCTGTCTGCCGGAAGCAGACAACGCTTCGGACTTTTCTTGTATCTTCTGGCGATCCGCTGCAAAGCGGGCCTTCTGGTAAGCAGGCAAGTCGATTTCGATAGAAAAATAAGCCATTTCATCCGTGAGGGTCTCTATCGTTTCAAAAATCTTAGCCGCCTCCTTCCAATCGCCTTTTTGCCGGGCCATAAAATATTCGCTCAACAGGCTCTCCATCCTGGCTTCGGCACATCTTTTCAATCCGGCCTTTGCCCCGGAGTAATACATGTTTTTGTACAAAGCCTGCTTGTAATGATCTATAGCCAGCAAAACCTCCCCTTCTTTTTCAAAAGCGAGTCCTTTTTTATAATCCCTTTTCTGGCAAAATACTGTCAAGGGCAATAAAAAGCCTATTAACAATAACAATCGCATATAATTCAACTTCAATATTGACTTTCAAGAAACCGGTTGAGTTCTTCGACAGACGCTGTATAGGTTAATGCGTCATTCAGTTGATAGTAATTGTTTTGATCGATGGTTCTCGGATAGGATTTTTTTGCTATGGCAATTTTGTCTTCTTCATAGGTGAAAAGGTCCATAAGTGTTTTAACCTGGCTTACGTAAAGGCAATTAACCCTGAGAATCTGCCCTGCGATGTTCATTTTTTCATCGGTAAAAGCTTTGTTTTCTATGGAAGTTATGGCTTTTCTGAAAGCCTGGTCCGACATGCCTGAGCAATCGTTGTTACCGGTACTTGCGACAGGTTGGGCGTTTGTATTGGCTCCACCTCCTGTGAGGTTGTCAATTAAAATCCTGCTGTTGCTGCTGTGCTGCAATTTGACACTCCACGTAGCTCCATTCGCCTCTCTCACGGTGAGTTTGAAATAATCCTTAAACCTTTTCCAATCGGGTTCACGGTAGAAAAAAGGCACATCTGTCTCGTGCGTCACTTGGCCATCGTATGAAATGGCCACTTGGGCCCCAACAGGTTCCTCCATTTCTATTTCCACGCCGGTAAGGCTTTTGATTTTTGTATATTTCCAATCCAGCATCCTTCCGTCGCTTAAAATGATCTTTTTGCCTTCAACCCTTGCGGTAATGTTGCCGGAGGAATAACCGGAACTTACCTGGTGATCAGTACTGCCATCATTTATTACTCCGGCTTCATCAGAGGGAATGTTTACACGCAAATTTACCCCCCCGTTTTCGTTTACTTTCAAATTCAAAAGGCTTCCTGATGATTCCTGCCTGTTATCAGCCATGGCAGTTGCATCCGCATGTCGGGCATTTGATGGCTCGACAGTGACAGGAATACTCACGGTTTGCTCGGCGGCAGGTGGTTTAGGATGGGTACTAACAGGCCTGAATACGTATTTTCCTTTTTTTCCCCTTTTAAGCATGGCCGTCATCTGCATACCTGGTTCCAGCATCATTTGTTTTGATAATACAGGAGCGCCTGCCTCTTCAAATCTGACATTGATGCGGGCAAAATCACCAGCCACATCAAATGCCTCGACCCGTGATGCAGGTGCGTCATTGACCTGCCCGCCATTAATGGATAGATAAAACTTCTCCCCTTTCTCCGTAAACAGGATTACATCTGTATTTTGTGCAATGCCTGAAATGGTCAGAAGATGTGTAATGATTAAAATCAGTCTTGTCATGTCTAAAAAATTTTTAATACTTTTCTCCAAAAACTTATTGCTACAGGTTAAATCGAGGGATAGTATTTTCCATTTTTGTAGCCACGACTACACCATTCCCGGAAGGAATTCTACAAAAAAAGCAGGTTTACACCGGCAAAACTTAAATGGCATCTCTACTCCCTCTCTACAAGCCATGGTTTTGCTTGGTTTTTTTCTCAACAATCCGGTAATTATGTGCCTATTAATCAATCAATTTTAAATAGGGTATCTCTACATTTTCAAATCCACTAAACATATGAGGAAATTTTTATCATTGTTACTCACCTTTTTCATTAGTTTTCAAGCATTTAGCCAATCTCCCCTTATTGACAGTCTCGAACACCACCTCACAAAAACAGACCTTGAAAAAGACCAACGAATCAGAACCCTTATAGATCTTTCGTTTTGGTACTCCATGAAACAACTTCCCGACAAAGCCTTAAACAGATTGAATGAAGCTGCATCCATGGTTACGGAGCAGGATTCCTTAAAATTTAGGCCACTGCTTTACCAGGAGTACTCAAGAATCTACCTTTTACAGGGTGAGTTTTTGAAAGGGATTACATCTGCCGTGATACTCGAAAAATTTGCAGATGCCGAAAAGGCCCGGATAATGGCCGAAGCAGAGACAGGATCACCGCAACCCAGCAACATTATGAACACAGCCGATGCTTATTCGATTATCGGTGAGTTGTATCGCAAAGTAGGTGATTTTCAAAAAGCCCTGAGCTATACTTTGAAGTCCCTGCAGATAGCCGAGTTGCTCGGCAAGCAGGCGTTGATGGCCAATAGTTATAACAATACAGGGATCATTTACAAAGAGCAGGACAATTTTCAGCAAGCCAAAAAAAACTATTTCAGGGCCATGGAACTGAACAAACAATTACCCAACAGGGAATACTACTTAGGATCTAACTATAATAATCTCGGTATTATCTACCGGAATACCAAACAATATGACAGCGCCATCACCTGCTATCGGGAAGGGCTTAAATACACTAAATCCCCTTATGGAGAAGCTACCATTTATAACAATGTCGGGGCGGTTTTTTATGATCTGCAGACCTATGATTCAGCCCAATATTATCATCAAAAGGCATTGGGCATTCAAAAACAATATGGTTATAATGAGCAAATGAGTCTCTCGATGATCAACCTGTCACAGGTACTGAATAAAAAGAAAAGCTACGATGAAAGCCTCGATTTCGCGCTCGAGGCTTACCGGATCAATGAGGAAGAACATTCTTATGATTTGTTAGCCGATGCCGCCGAGGCACTTTCGGAAGCCTATAACGGTTTAAAAGACTTTGAAAACAGCTTGTTTTACTTTAAAAAATTTAAGCAATACAACGACAGTGTTTACGATGAAAACAAACGAAAGGAGATCATCGGACAGCAATTATTGTTTGAAACCAGGGAAAGGGAAAAAGAGAATCAGCTACTTCGCCAGCAGGCAGAGTTGAGTGAAGCACAAATCAAATTTCAGTACCTCATCGGTATAGTGTTAGTGGCCATTTTACTGCTGGCTGTTTGGATACTCTTTCTTAACACAAAACGGAATAAAATCAAACATGAACTTGCCCAACAGAAGTTAACTAATGAACAAACTGAGAAGCGATATCTTGAAAAAGAATTAAATTTTAAAAACAAGGAGCTTGTTAACTTCGCGCTCCAAATTGTAGAGAAAAATGATTTCATGACTGAGGTCACCAGGGAGATAGATAAATTATCCAGAGCGGGCTCTAATGGGTTTGAAAGACTGAAAGAGCTTTCAAAAAAGCTGAAAGCCAGTCATATTATTCATAAACATCAAAAAGAATTTGACGCCCATGTCAACAGTGTTTACGAGTCATTTTACAACAAGCTCGAAAACAAGTATCCGGATTTGACCCAAAATGAAAAGCGGTTGGCTGCCTTGTTAAGACTCAAGCTGAGCTCGAAGGAAATTTCCTCGATCACAGGAATCTCATCCAAAAGCGTTGATATGAGCCGGTACCGGCTCCGGAAAAAGCTAGGCTTGGATACTGAGGATAATTTGATCGAAATTTTAAATCAAGTGTAGGAGATTAATTGGCAATTGACAATTATTATGGATTAATGTGAACTTCCCCATTTCGCCGGGAGCGAATGGGGAAGTAATATTCAATATAGTAAAATATAGCTATTGGTTGACCGGCGTTTTTATAAAAATACCCGAGTCTTCCCTGGGCGAATTAGCGTTTGTATTCAGCTCATCATCGGAATACGGGAATCTTTCCGGATGCATGGTAGCGGCTGCATTGTTCAGAGGAAAAGGCACAATTAGATCTGAATCATCTTTACGCAGCCGGCGGGCATCGTTGAATGGTATAAATGTTCCAAATCCCGACACATACCGCTCTTCGACGATCTCCCTCAGCAATGCCCGGCTTTCATTGATATTATCTGCATTCTCTATACCTCCGGGGGCAAAATCGGCCGCCTCGTAAGCCTCATAGGTAAAAGGCATATCCTCGAAATTGGCATTTAGAAAGCCTCCGGTATTTAAGTAGGCCCTTAACTCGTTCAAGTGCTCCAAACCGGTATTAAAATCGATGGTTCTTGCGCCCGCCTCAGCCAGAATTAAAAGATTTTCCTGAAAGGTTACGAGATTGTGCGGTTCAAACTGCTCGATAATTCCTTCATTGGCCCTGCCCCCGGTTTCATCAATTCTGTAATAGCCAAACCTGGCTCTTTCATCGGTTTTGGCATTATACCGGTTAATGACACTCACGGAATCCAAAAGCTGCATCAGGTAACTATCACTTGTGCCAATGTCTCCGGTTCGGGACCCTTCCAGAATCATCCAAAAAAGGTTTTTGTCCCCTTCGGTAATGGATTCATCGCCTCTGGGCTTATATTGCATGGAGCCATCGGCAGAAGAAATGCCACTGCCGGCAGCAGTGTAGGCATTGGTATAGTCCTTAAGTTGCAGATAATACCTGGCCTGCAAAGTATAGGCTGCTTCAAGCCATTTACGGGCATCGCCATTAAAATAGATATCCTGTGACAAATTACGGCCCGTGATGCCATTCAAATCAGCGATAGCGGCATCCAGTAATACAATAAGGTCATTAAAAACTGAAACCTGATTGTCAAAAGCCGGGTCTTCAATTTCTTCATTGTTAATTTCCGAATAAGGAACATCACCACACAGTGAGGCCATGGTGCCAATAGCATGGGCTTCCAGCACCTTGCCGATGCCTGTGAGCAAGGCATCATCAGGGGCTAGCTGCTGCATATGCCTGACATTGGTGATTACTCCGGTATAAACCCGGTTCCAGGCGTTAACGGATTCGGCAGTAGAGATGGAGTAACCAAAGATATTGGAATATAATGACGTTAAGCCCACCAGTTGGCCACTCCACAGCCCGCTTATTCGATTTAAATGACCGGCCTGGACAACTGAATTGGCCAGCATGGCACCTGTTAAAAACAATGCTGCTTCGGCTATCTCGTCGGACGTAATCCTGTTAGGGTTGTCGTTGATATCATCCACTAAACTTTCACATGAGCCCAGGATTACTCCCATGGTTATTAATAGGATTAATATTTTCCTTTGCATGATTTTATCTTTTGAAAATTTAATACTAATAAGTGATTTGAATGGAGAACAAAAATGACGCTGTGCTGGGATTAGTAAAATAGTCTAATCCCAAGGCATTACCGACACCTACCTGGTTGACTTCCGGATCGACGCCGACCAAATCAGTCCACAGCGCAAGATTACGGCCGGTAGCGGTCAGTGTAACGGCACTTAACTTGGTTTTTTCCCTGAACCATTGATCATTGATCACGTAGCTCAGCGAAAGTTCACGAAGTCTGGTAAAAGTGGCGTCGATAATGGAAAAGTTGTAGGCCTGATTATCACCGAACCCTCCGCCGATCCCGGTTCTGTACCAGGTTTCATCCAATAATACCGGCCCACCTCCGAAATCAGCCACATTGCCTCTTACCGTCGTACCGGCAGGAATTACCACGCCATCGTAGTTGACCAGATCCTGGCTAAGTGTAATACGATTGGCTGTTTCGGCCGTAGTGCCAAACCGTCGTAATACCCATTGCGTACGGGGTGAGAAATCCCCTCCCTGGGCGTGCTCAAACAGCACGTTTAAAGCCAGGTTTTTCCACCTTGCCCTTAATCCGAGGCCCCCTCTCCAATCCGGATTAGGATCTCCCAATACGATGGGACTTGGTGTTAACTGAGGAAATCCATTGGCATCCAGGATAAAGTTACCATTGTCATCCACTTGTGAGCCGGTTCCGAACAAAACCCCTAATTGCTCCCCGGCAATGGCCCTGGAACTTACTGAAGCGCCGGGAGATAAGTTAATGGTTTCAGTGCCCTTCAATCTCGTCACCTCATTAACATTTCTGCTCCAGTTAGCATAAAGTCCTATATTCCAGTTGTTTTGGTTGTAGATAGTGTAATCCGTTTCTAACTCGAAACCCTTGTTTTCCATCGTGCCGGCATTATCATATTTTGTATCATATCCGAATGAAGGGGTGAGATCGAGGCGGAAAAGGATGTCTTCAATTTCATTTTGATAATACGACATGTTTAATGAAAGTTTGTCACTGAACAGTCTTAAGTCCAGACCAATTTCCCATTCCGTTTTTATTTCCGGTTCCAGGTCGGGGTTTCCCAGGTCATCGTCCAGCCTGAATCCACCGCCAAACAGCGATATATCCAAAGGGTCGTCATAGGTGGTGTACCTGAACGCACCTTCGGCCACGGTTTGAAAACGGTGGGCAATAGGCTGTACGCCCACCTGACCCCAGGAAGCCCGTAGCTTGCCAAAAGAAATAAATGTGTTGCCCAGATTGAATTTTTTCGTAAACTGCCAGGCTGCGTCGATGGATGGGTAAAAGAATGTACCGGTTACACTTGATGCAGCTTCCATTGTGCCGGACATATTCACAAATAATTGGTCATACAGATCAAAGGACAAAATACCAAATCCCCGATTTGAGCGGATCAGCCTTTTCTGGTTTTCTACTGTGCTGTTTTGAGCAGCCGTATTAAGATCGGTGGTGGGTTTGCCGGAGTTGACCAGGAAGCCGATAATAGTCGCATTATTAAACCGCCTGTTCCGGTCATTGATATTCCAACCCAAGGTAGCCTGCAAAGCTACGTCGTTGCTTAATCTGAAATTTCCCCTGGCAATGGCATCGAAGTTCAATTCCCTTTCGGAAATGATATCCTCGGCAAATGCCCCGGGGTTATTGTCGCCTGCTGTTCCGATGGGAAATAGATATTCCTGTTTATCACTATAATTATCGACGCCTCCTCTCAGGATTATCTGAAGAAAATCGGCCGGTGAAATAGTCAATTCCGTGGACATATTGAACCTGTTTACTGTTGAGCTGGAAATCTGTTCATTGATGGTCCATAGGGGATTGTTATAAGTAGGATTGGACCTGGAGCCTAAATATCTGCGGTAAGCCCTTTGACGGCCTCTGAATACCCCGCCTTCACCGTCATGATAAGTTCCCAGATAATCTGTGATATCAAAATCGGGAGGGGTTCTCAACAGGCCCAGCAACAAACCGGCCGTGTTGGAATTTTGCTGAATACGGTTGGAACCGGTTGAAATATAGCCTGCCTTGGAGGTAATGGTTATCCAATCCGTCAGATTGAACTTTGTATTTAACCTCAGGTTGGTCCTGTCATAGTCTGACCGTCTGATGATACCTTCCTGGTCGAGCCTTCCAACGCTCATGAAATAGGTGGCATCTTCTTTTCCCCCACTGATAGACAGATCATTTTGAATGAAATATCCGGTTTGAAATACCTGGTCCCAGTTGGAATCAACATAAGTATCCTGCGAATTACGTGTGATAATAGGATAATACCTTGTACCCTCCTCGGCCTCGAAGAATTCACCCGATTGATCTACCTCGTCCGGTCCACCGCTGCGTGCAGGTATGTAATCTCCCCATGACTCAATGCCGGTTGGCGAATATTCACCATTCCTGCCCTGACCCCATACGGATTGCATAGGAATTCTTTCATGCACCCTGTCAAATGAGACGGTAGATTTAAAGTCAATTTTCATTTTGCCGGCCTTTCCGTTCTTGGTGGTAATGACAATAACCCCGTTGGCTGCCCTGGAACCCCAAAGGGAAGCCGCGGAAGCGCCTTTCAAAATTTGCACCGACTCGATATCGTTGGGATTAATATCATTTAGCCTGGATTGCTGCGATACGCCTCCTGTCTCACCACCTGACAATTCATTTCCTCCGATATCTGTGCCGTAAATGGTTGATCCGCTTATCGGTACACCATCTACGATAATCAAAGGATCGCTAGGTCCGGAAATGGTATTCGCACCCCTTATCCGGATCGTTGAACCTGCCCCCGGATCACCATTGGTCCTGGAAATCCTGACGTTGGCGGCTTTTGTAGCTAATGAGTTTAACAACATGGGTTCTCCGGATCTTACCATGTCATCCGTATTAACGGTAGAATATGTAGCGCCCATTTTATCTTTCTGCTGTTTGAATCCCAGCGCCGTGACCACTACTTCCTGCAATTGCTTGAGATCCGACTCCAAAGTCACATTAACCACCGAGCGGGTACCTACATCGACTGTCTGGGTAATGTATCCTACCAGACTGAAAACCAGAATCGTTCCGTCTCCGGGGATATCCAGCACATAATTCCCATTGACATCGGTGATGGTTCCTGTTGAAGAGCCTTGAATCAGAATATTGACACCGATCATGTCTTCCCCCGCATCGTCAATTACTTTGCCCCTTATTTCCCGCTGTGCCAGGGCTGTCAGGCTAAAAAAAGCCGGCAATACAATAGTAATAGTAAATTTTAACTTCATAAGTTATTCGTATTTAATAAGTTAATAGTTGTTTGCAAATAATTAATTTAATCTCTGGTAGTAGCCAACCCATTGATGATTGACCCCTGCTTGGATTGGAGCCGGCTGCAATTTTACAGCCTGTCCAGGTGTCTTATGGTCAGGATACCTGTGGGGTACACTTTTACTTCCGCCCTTAGATTTCCTTTTTTCCGGAAACCTTTTTCCAATGACCGAAATGACGGATTATCGACCTTAATTCCACAAGTTATCAATCAGCACCGCCAGCTTATATGCGAATATTGCTTTTTTTTGTTCTGTAGGCTTCCGGACTGAGCCTCAGTCTGTTTTTGAATAATCGCCCAAATGAACTTGGGCTTTCAAAGCCTACTTCCGAACTAATTTCGGCGACAGATTTACGTGAATTGGCAAGCAGGTAACAGGCGAATCTTAACCGCTCGGTGGTAATATGTTCATAAGGTGTGATCCGGTATAAATCTTTGAAGGTCCTCAGAAAATGAAAAGGAGACATAGCTGCTTCCCGGCTAATTTCCGAAAGGGTAAGTTTTTTCATGAAATAAGCATTCATGTAATCCCTGGCGATATCGATCCTCCGGAGTAATTCGAGTTTCGTGGATTTTTTCTTGTTTTGTATTCTATTGATCTTTGTAAGATGCTTTTGGTAGTTTTTTAATATTCGTTCCAGCAGTTTAAAGTGCAGTTGATCATAAAAAACCAGGTCCTTGTTTTTTTCTATAATTCCCCTCTTCAGGTTTTTTAATATTTTGCTTACCTGCAAATCCTGTTGATAGACACCTTCCGGAAAATAAAAGTTACCCGTTTGGGTATAGTAAAAGGGAAAATCCAGCAGTTCGCCCTCCGAATTCACCAGATTTGAGAACACATCATTAACAATTTCTCCCTCAAAAGCCACAATGATCGATTCTACCGGATCGACTGAGTTCACTTCGCTATAATACGTTTGACCTTTATTAACGAGCAAGTAGCTACCCTCCCTTAGCATATGCGATTGATTATCAACGTTATAGTATTGATATCCATGCAAAACACCCCTGAAGGTGAGCCTTGATATGTGCTTTCCCGAATGTAAATGATCGGCTTTGATATAGAAAGTATTTCCGGTAGAAAAATCCGGTTTATTTCCACTGATGGAACAATAATTATTACCATCGATCGCAGTCATAAGGCTGCTGCAATATGGACAATAGGCACTTAACATTTTAGGAAAAACAGTAACAAACGCCTACTCGCAGGTCAAGGCGTTTGTTTATACAATTAAATAAAATTTATGATCAGTTACAAATCCCTTGGTTCGTGTTATTCTTAACCAATCAAAGGGGATTTGTTGAAAAACATCAAAAAAGAGGCTCAAAAACTAACCGGCTACCTTCTTCTTTTGATTTTTTTTGTCGATTTACCCTTTTTACGCTGTGATAAATTCATGTCAAACAGATAGGCAACAGACGCTTTGAGGCCCCCATTCACCGCCCTCAAATTATCGCTATATGCAAATAGCTGGTAAGGAAACTCCACACTACTGTCTTTTTTTCCCACAAAGGTACTACCCATTTCCAACCGAAAATCCACCATCAGTATATTGTTCCTGCCGGGTTTAAAAATCAGTCCCCCACCTATGTTTAACCCCAGTTGGAGCCTGTTGGGATGATTTATATTAGACTGATCGGCATCAAAAGATGGCTGATCGAAAACAATTTCATAATCCAGACGCTCTGTACTCCACTCAGCTTCCAACTCACTGTTTGAAATACTTCCTGAGCCGTTAATCCAGTAACTGATATTTGGTCCTGCATTCACGTACCATTGATAAGCTCCGTTTCCTTGCCGGACGTTAAACCTTCTGGTGAAAAGTAAAGGAATATCTATATGGTTGTAGGTAACGTCATGTTTCAGTACCGGATCGAACTCTCCCCTCACCTTCTTACCCTTTTGAGAATAGGCAAATTCAAAATTTAAGGCAAAGTTTTCTTTGACTTCCACCACTGCGGCGATACCCAGGTTGATGCCTGGTTTTGGATGAAGCCTTATATCTTCTGTGTCTTCCTTGCTGGAAAAAAATGGCTTAAATGCCTGTAAACCTGCCTTTGGCCCGATGTATAATTGCCCGAAACAGTTCGGTAACAAGCAAAAAATCAGGCTTGCAAATAATATATACCTTTTGTTCATGACAGTTTAGTTTTAGAATTTTAGCGGATTTAATGGAAAAATTACATTTATACTACCTGAGTAAACAATTCACACAAGATCAAAGCACCTTGATCACCTTCAGTCTTATATTTAGTTATGGTTAACATTAAAATGGACTTAATTTCTTTCGTTTATAAATCTATCTCTTTATGGTATAAGGGCTCGTTTTGGAATTAAAAGGCAGTTAATGGGTAAATAGGTACAACCTAATATAGGATAATTTCTCTTATGCCAGTGAATCTGAACAGGAGATACAAGTCAAACAACAGGAGATATTTTGCAGGTATAGTTAGAAAAAACAGCACAATAGTATTATTTTTTTTCTTTCATTGCCTGTGTAGCCTTTCCTATGCCCAAAATTATCCGGTTTACAATCATTTTTATATGAACCCTTATTTATACAATCCGGCGGAGGCAGGTAATGCGTTGCGTCCTGCAATCTTTGTAAACCATCGCCAGCAATGGCGAGGTGTCG
Organism: Agaribacillus sp. DX54; assembly: GCF_056858335.1. NCBI lineage: Bacteria > Pseudomonadati > Bacteroidota > Cytophagia > Cytophagales > Splendidivirgaceae > Agaribacillus > Agaribacillus sp. DX54. Next base: position 11,840 of record NZ_JBXEQE010000015.1, on the reverse strand, counting down.
AAGGCGCACCGGTAGTATCGACATTAAGCTTTCATACCCCTTTTAACCGAAGTAATGCCAGGGCCGGACTCAATATATCGTCCTTCGAGCGGGGGCTGTTAACCACACTGGATGCCCACCTTACCTATGGGTATGCAATCCCTATTTCGCCTGAGTCTTCTTTCAGACTGGCATTATCCGCCGGGTTGATTAGCAATTCCATCGATTTTTCGCAGGTGGATAACCCTGATGACCCCGCTCTGGTCAATTTTTTGAATAATAATCAGCAATTAGCCGGCAAGTTTGGGGTCAAATACCAGTCTAACGGGCTCAATATCGGTATAGCCTTACCTCAATTATTTGCTCCCGATTATATCAATACGACAAGTTTTGAAAACTATCGACTGAATCCATTCGATGAAGTGGTCTTCATGGTGTACTATAAAAAAAGGGCCGATGCCTACTTTAAAACCAAGAGAAGAGGCCGGGCAAGGTATACCAAAAAAGTCGAAGCACAATATGCTCCCCTGGAGTTACACTTTCTTTACTGGTATGCCAAGGCAGGAAACAATCAGTTTGAAGCATTGGCCAAGCTAAACTTAAGTCAGGCATTTTGGGTGGGAGCTTCATTCAGGCAGGGTTATGGAATAACCGGTAATCTGGGGTTCAATTTCAGCAAATTTACCCTTGCCTATGCCTATGAGCCGGCATCGAAGCTTGTGACCGGGCCATTTGATGGCTCCCATGAAGTTCAGTTATCGTACCGGTTTGGTAAGGAAGTTAAAGGAAAGATCAGGCAGAAAAGGTTAAAACCCCAGCCATCTAAAGTAAATCCTGCCAAGGCTGAAGGAGCGCATAAGGCCAGATATCAGATCACTGAAAACAAAGGTTATAAAAATACCGCCATCGATGCCAATGGTAAAAGGTTTCTGATATCCATTAAGTCCTTTACCGATTTTTCTCATGCCGATGCTTATCAGCAATACCTCAAAAAACGAAATTATGATGCCAGAATTCATTTTGATAAAAATAATAACACGTATCATGTTTACATTTCAGAAGTTTCCAGGTACAGGGAAGCAAAAAGTGAGTTAAAAAGAATCATGCAGAACAAGAAATTCAGAAAAGCTAAAATCATACAACCTTAGATGGCACAGATATTCCAGTTCATAACGCAAGTTTTCCAATCCATGGTCCAGGCCCAGGCGACACCTTGTGCCTTCGTGCCTTTGTGGTTACAACAAGGCACCACGAAGGCGCAAAGACCCCAGGAAATTGCCGGCGCATATCAAAAATTTACTGACGCAAGCGTCTCGTGGCTGTTGCACAGCGTTTTCGACAAAATTCTTTGTGTCTTGTGCCCCTCAACGTCGAAAGGATACAAGCGTCCCGTGACTGTTGTGTCACTTTCAACCGATCATCAATACTTTAAATGTAGAAATATGAAAGCTCCAAAAATCATCATAACCGCTTTTTTTCTCGTCACAGCCTTTGTTGCCAATACGCTGGGCCAGAAACCTGTAATTTCCAGTATTGATAAGCAAAATGCCTCTTTGGGCGAAATAATTTCCATTACCGGCTCCAATTTTGGTAATAACCTGGCCGATATCCGGGTTTTTTCCGGGGGGGCTGAAGCAACGGTAACCTTTGTCTCAGAACAGTTTATTGAAGCACAGGTTCCGGCCGGAGCCACATTTAACCGGATTTCGGTACATAATATCAGCAACGGACTTATCGGATACGCTACCAGCCATTTTGCCATCAGCTTTTCTGGCCAAAATGGTATAGATCCCTCCGATTTTGAAGCACAGGTGGATTATTTCGCCGAAAGGGGGCTATATGATATCTGCTTGTGCGACTTTAACATGGATGGATTGCTGGATATTGCCGCTGCCAATGAGCAAAGTAGCTCCGTGTCCCTTTTCACCAACAATAGCACGCCCGGCAATATCAATTACAGCAAAGGGTCAATATTTATCGGCAAGCCAACCATTAACATCAATTGTGGCGATCTGAATGGCGATGGGAAGCCAGATTTAGTGGTTTCCGAAGGAAATAACGGCAACCAGCTTTACATCTTTCAAAATACAACCGTATCTCCAACCATCAGCTTTTCTTCTCAAAGCGTGACCTTCACGGGTTCGGTACTTAGAAGGATCGAGATCAACGACCTTGACAACAATGGGAAACCCGAATTGATCATTACCAATTCAGGAAGTAATAAGGTGCTCTTCTTAGACAACCAAAGCACCATAGCCAGTGTTGTATTCTCCCCCATTATTCACGAAATAACCATACCTCAGGCCTCACGGACCATGGGCTTGTCGGTGGAGGATTTAAACGGAGACCAATTGCCTGAAATAGTAGTCAATCAATTCCTCACAGATAATGGGAACTGCTTTGTGATTCAAAACACCAGTTCACCCGGTAATTTTCAGTTCAACAATATTATTGAATTAGGGATTCCAGGTACCATAGTCAACCTGAAAGTAGGAGATATAGACGGCGATGGTAAAAGAGATATCGTAGCTACCCAACTGCTAAGCTCTGCTATATCAATTTTTCTTAATGAAACAGCAGTCGGAGCAGCGCCCGGCTTTTCGGCGCCGGTTAACTTCCCCGCCAATAACCGGCCCTGGGGCCTTGATTTTGGGGATTTGGATGGGGATAAAAAAAATGATATCGTCATTGGCTCCATCAGCAACATTAATCAGGTAACTGTTTTAAACAACAACAGCACACCTGGAAATTTGCAATTTGACAGGGTTGTATTGAATGCAACCGATGTAAACCGTAATGTCAAAGTCGGAGATGTGGATGGTGACGCCAAGCCTGACATTGTCTTCACCAGCATCGATGACACCAACCTGGGTAGCCTGGCCTCTAATGTTTCCATATTCAGAAACCGGCAATGTGTATTTCCGGAGATTTTAAATGGAGACCCTATCACTATCTGCAATGGAAATACTGAAAGATTACGGAGTACCCAGGCACCGGGGGCTACTTACCGGTGGCAGAAAGACAGTGAACCTCCTGTTAACACTACCGATCCTTTTTTAGATATTACAGATGCTGGAATTTATAGAGTGACCGTAATCTCGGATGGCGGTTTATGTACGGTGGCTTCACCCTCTATCACCGTAAACGTTGATGCAGGAACGATTCCCGGAGGCATCGTATTAAACAGTAATTCCCCTGTTTGTATCGGTGAAGTATTAAATCTGTCGGTTTCCGGCCCTCCGGGCACAACTTATACCTGGCGGGGGCCTGATAATTTTAGTTCAACTGCACAAAATCCTGCCATTGCTGGTTTCAGCGAAGCCATGGTAGGCAAGTATTATGTGACCCCTAAACTCGGCAACTGTGCAGGTGCTGAAGAATCCCTGTTGATATCATCGGTCGAAACCCCATTTTTAGTCATTTCCAACCTTGGAAACGACAACTTATGTATGGGGGACAACACAACGTTATCGGTCATTGACGATCCGGATTTCACGTACCGCTGGAAAAAGGACGGTGTCGACATTGGCGGCGCTATCGGTCATCAGTTTACTGTGACCGATAGCGGGTTATACACTGTGGCTATAGGGAATAAAAACGTGCCCGGTTGTTCCCCCCGTGAAACCACACCTTATCAGATCAGTGTGTTTACCCGGCCTACTGCGGATTTTAACAATGACAGCAAGCTTTGTTCCCAATCCCCTGTCTCCTTTACCAATCTATCTGCCTCGGACAACAATGCCAATGTCACCTATTCCTGGAATTTTGGCGACAGCAATACCAGCTTGCAGGAAAACCCCACGCATACGTATAACGACGACGACAGTTATGACGTTCGTTTGAGAGTTGAGTATCAGGGGTTAACCTGTTTTGATGAAGTTACAAAGACCATTGTAGTGAATGAAACGCCATCAGTAGAAATTACCAGCGAAAACGATATGAAAGCCATTTGTCCGGGAGGCAGTGTTATGCTTTCAGTGGATGACTCGTATGACAATATCTCATGGAGTAATGGCAGCAATGCTAACAGCATAACCGCTGACCGTGAAGGCCTTTTTTCGGTAGAAGTAACAGAAAACGGATGTAGCACAAGCGATGACTTCACGGTAGGGCTTTTCCCTGTTCCCGACGTAGGTATCCAGGCAGAAACCACGGTATTAAAGCTAGGCCGAAGCTTACAACTTACCGCTTCCGGGCTAGCCGATTATAGCTGGTTACCTGATGTGGATACATTAATCAATGATCCGTCGATTGCCAGCCCGGAGGTAACCCCGGTTGAAACTACTACCTTCACGGTAAAGGGTACTGATGAAAACGGTTGTTATGGCGAGGCAAGCATTACCATAGAAGTCCGGGAAGGAAAAATCACAGACCGGATTAATCCCCATAAACTTTTCTCCCCTAACAATGATAATGTCGATGATAACTGGATCATCGGCGGTATTACCAATTTTCCCGTATGCAGGATCAGTATTTTCGATCAAAAAGGCGTTATGGTCTTTGAGGCCAGCCCATACGCAAATTCCTGGGATGGGACTTTAAACGGTAAACCGCTTAGTCAGGGCGTATACTATTATGTCATCGAATGTGGTTCAAGTGAGGACCGCAGAGCAGGAGCCATTACATTGATCAGGTAAAAATTATGAAAAAATAAGCGCTTCGGGACATATTAAAACTTACAAGGATAAATTTTGCATAGTACAATTTAATCTAAAAATACCACATAGCCCGCCAGTTGAAAAAACAGTAGTGCATCAGGGCTCGTTGTTCACTGTAAATCGGCTTGTAACCTATTGAAAATATACCATTTGTACACTTCTTATTGTACGGAGAAACTCTTTAAAGGAGGAGTTATTGCATAACAAAAAAGGTGCCTGTTTACGCTTATATGGTACACGAAATACAATATTTAATTAGTTAGAAATACTTACATGACGTGGTTACCATGGCAGTTTAAGAGCAATACATAACTATAAAAAGGCTTTGTTTGGATTTTGGTCCTGAAATAAGGCGTTTATAATTTTTATTTAACCAATTGACCTGGCTAAAACTTTTTTTTACGAGATGAGGACAATAAGAATATTCATATTTTTTTGTTGGTTAGGCGCAACGACTGCCTTCGGCCAAGAGGTTTGTAATAATAATGTCGACGATGACGGGGATGGTTTTATAGATTGCTATGATTCCAACTGTGCCAACAATTCATTTTGCGACGGTACCTTCTTAGGCAATGACGTAAGCTGCCAGGCGCAGCCATCGGAGTTTCCGACATTTTCTATGAAAAGGGACTGGTTTTCCAGAAATAAGACGGCAGTTCATTTCGGTAGATTAGCCATCGGTGACCTGGATAACGATGGGATTCCCGAGGTGGTTAGTTTTAATACCTATGATGAGAGGCTTTATATATTAGAAGGAGATGATGGAGATACCAGGCGTTCGAGAAATGTCGCAAGCGAATACAGCAGGGTATTCGATCACGACATCGCCATCGCTCATATTGATGGGGATAATTGTGGGGATATCTTTGTTATGGGCCGAAGAAATAATAGCAATCAGTATGTGGTTGCACGATACGACTGTAATCTTAACAGGATATGGCGCAGGAATGTGGGTACTGTAGAACCGGGCACAATTGCTTTGGCAGACTTCAATGGTGATGGTTCTGTAGAATTATATTATAAGAATGAGATACGTAACGCACACAATGGGAACCGACTGGTACAAGGCGTAGGCGACTACAACCAAATGGCAAAAGCCACGGTCGCTGTGGATCTTTATGGTGACAGTGACCTGGAATTGGTAGAAGGTGGCAACATTTATGATATTGATCTGGTGGCCGGTACCGCTACATTGATTGCCTCTATGCCGGGGTACAATGTTAAAGGTAGATTCAGTTCCTCCAGTGTGGCCGACTATAACCAGGATGGTCTGCTCGATATTATTGCCACTGGTGGGGATGATGCCGGAATAACCACGGTTTTCTTCTGGAGTCTCTCGCCAGATAGTACCGTACTCACTTATAGTGATGCCTTTGGCACCGGGGATTATCAAAATGGATGGGACAGAGGAACCGGCCGGGTGAATATCGCCGATATTAATGGCGATGGAAGACTTAACGCAACCTATGTCTCAGGAGAGTACCTTTACGCCTTGGATGATAATATGAACCGAATATGGCGATCACAAATTAATGAACAATCCTCAGGGTTTACAGGATGTACGCTTTTTGATTTTAATGGAGATGGTGTTTCTGAAATCGTTTACAGGGATGAAAGATGGCTATACATTATTAATGGAGAAGATGGCACCCAATACCCGGGGGCGGCAGTACCATGTATATCCAGAACATTCATAGAATACCCGATTGTGGCTGATGTAGACGGAGACGGCTCCACGGAATTATGCGTGACCTGCGGATTTAATGATCAAAATGCCTGGACAAACTTTTGGGACAATCCGTATTCCGAAAACTCCCATGTAAGGGTCTTTGAATCAGCAGGTGAGCCTTGGGTGCCTGCCAGGCGTCTTTGGAATCAACATGCTTATTTCAATGTAAATATCAATGATGATTTAACCATTCCAAGAATTCAGCAAAAACATCACCTGACATTCTCTGTCGGCAACTGTACCTCCGGGCCGAACCGTCCGCTGAATTCATTTTTAAATCAATCACCTTATATGGACTCCAATGGATGTCCGGTATATGCCTCGCCCGACCTGGCCTTTGTGGTTAACTCATTAAGCGTGCAGGAGCCTGACTGTCCTGAAATGGATTTTCTTGTTTCTTTTGAAATTGAAAATTTAGGAGACATCGAATTAAACGGGGACCTTCCTATTACCTTTTATGAGGGAGACCCTAATACGGCAACTACCGACAAACTCAATACGGAAACTGTTACCGTCAATAATCTTGTACCCGGTGCCACAATGGCTATCAATGACCTGACAGTCCATGCTACTGGCGGAAGTTTTGTATTATACATTGTCTTAAATGATGATGGCACCACCATCCCATTAAACCTGCCTAATACGGATTTTTTTGAATGTGATTACGGCAATAACATACTTTCCGCAGACATTGAACCGATACCATTTTCACTATCGACGGAAACAACAGACAATACCGTCTGTGATGTTAACTTAACCGGAAATGGCAGCGCCAGGGCTTATCGACTGGTGGGAACTACAGAAGAAACCGCCGACTATACATTTTACTGGTATAATGGTAATGCGGTGGGTACAACCCCTGATTTTACAGGGCCGGTTTACTCGAATCTTTCTGATGGTGAGTATACCGTTTATGCACTTCATAGTACGGTGGGGTGTAGCTCAGATACAGCCACGGTTACTGTTGGTTTAACACCCGGAGCGGTAACAGCGGCCATAATCCTGCAAAATCCGTACACTAACTGTAACAATCCTAACGGGCATTTACAGGCGGAAGTAAACGGTGGGGCCCCGGTCGGTCTTTTTAATTTTGCCTGGTATCAGGGAGATAATATTTTTACCTCTCCGTTGATTGGAACCAGTCACAACATTATCAATTTAGGTCCGGGGCAGTACACATTGCTGGTGACCGAAAAAAGCACGGGTTGTGAAACCATTGAAACCTATACGATCATAGATGACTCTGTTCCCCCTGTGGTGACAGCTTCTGCTGATGATGCGAGTTGTCCCAATCCGACCTCAGGCAGGGTAACTGCGCAGGTAACAGGCGGCAATGGCGGGCATAGTTTTGCATGGTACATAGGAACTACTGTCAAACCGACGCCCGATTACACCACCAGGGTAGTTAATAATCTGGCTCCGGGTGATTACACTGTGGTGGCTACGAAAAATTCGGATCAGTGTTCATCCACTCCTATGACCGTTACCGTGGACATTCCATCCGACCCGGTGGTTACTGCCAACAGGGTCGCAGTACAAACTTCCTGTGACACCGGCAATCCAAATGGTGCCGCCACAGCCCATGTGGGAGGGGTAACTGCCGGCTATACTTTCACATGGTACCAGGGGCAGGGAACTACTGGTACAGTGGTAGGTAGTACTGCCAATGTCAATGGGTTGAGCGCAGGTCCTTACACTGTGGAAGTTGTTAACGATGCAACGGGTTGTAGCAGCACAGAAGAGATTACAGTAACCGAAACACTCACCTACCCTACTGTAGCTGTCAATGTGGATAGTGACCAGACCGACTGCGCTCCGCCCAACGGACAGTTGAGTGCCAATGTAGGAGGTGCAACAACAGGATTTACCTTCCTTTGGTACAATGGCAATATAGGAACACCTGATCTGAATAACCCCGATGCTACAGGCATCACCTATTCGGGGCTTATAGCGGGCGAATATACTGTAGTGGCAGTGAACAATAACACCCAATGTCCATCAGCCAGGGTTGTCACTACTATTACCGATAACACAGTAATTCCAACCATCGCTATAAACGTTACGGATCAAACCAGTTGCGACGCTGCCTCGCCCAATGGTGAGTTAGCAGCCAGTGTGGGCGGCACCACGACAGGCTATACCTTTACATGGCATCGGGGCGCCGGTACCGCCGGTACTGTGGTTGCCAATACGGCTACAGCCACAGGTTTGGCAGCGGGGGTATACACGGTGGAGGCAGTCAATGCAGCTACCGGTTGTTCAAATACTTCACAAACTACTTTAAATAATAATCGCACCTATCCTGTGGTCACGCCGGTCGTGGATTCTCATCAAAGCGACTGTGTGCCGCCCAACGGACAACTCAGTGCGAATGTAGGCGGGTTGACAGCCGGTTTTACTTTCCTTTGGTACGATGGCAACGTCGGTACACCGGATCTTAGCAATCCTGACGCTACAGGTATCATTTATTCAGGACTCACGGCGGGTGATTATACCGTGGTGGCTGTTAACAACAATACCCAATGTCCGTCAGCCCCTGTGGTAGCCACAATGAATGATATTACGGTCCTTCCAACCATTGCTATAAACGTTACGGATCAAACCAGTTGCGATGCCGCATCGCCCAATGGTGAGTTTGCAGCCAGTGTGGGCGGCACCACGACAGGCTACACTTTTACATGGTATCGGGGCGCCGGTACCGCCGGTACTGTGGTTGCCAATACGGCTACAGCCACAGGTTTGGCAGCAGGGGTATACACGGTGGAGGCAGTCAATGCAGCTACCGGTTGTTCAAACACTTCACAAACTACTTTAAACAATAATCTCACCTATCCTGTGGTCACGCCGGTCGTGGATTTCAATCAAAACCATTGTGTTCCATCGAATGGACAGTTAAGTGCCAGTGTAGCAGGTACCACAACCGGTTTTACTTTCCTTTGGTACGATGGCAACATCGGTACACCGGATCTTAGCAACCCCGATGCTACAGGCATCACTTATGCCGGTCTTACAGCGGGTGACTATACTGTGGTAGCGGTTAACAACAACACCCAATGCCCGTCAGCCCCTGTGGTAGCCACAGTGAATGATATTACGGTCCTTCCAACCATTGCTATAAACGTTACAGATCAAACCAGTTGCGACGCTGCCTCGCCCAATGGTGAGTTAGCAGCCAGTGTGGGCGGCACCACGACAGGTTATACCTTTACATGGTATCAGGGGGCAGGTACCGCCGGTACTGTGGTTGCCAACACCCCTACAGCCTCAGGGCTGGCAGCGGGCGTGTATACGCTGGATGTAGTCAATGATGTTACCGGTTGTTCAAACACTTCACAAACTACTTTAAATAATAATCTCACCTATCCTGTGGTCACGCCGATAGTAGATTCCCATCAAAACCGTTGTATTCCGTCTAACGGACAGCTAAGCGCTAGTGTAGCAGGTACCACAACCGGTTTTACTTTCCTTTGGTACGATGGCAACGTCGGTACACCGGATCTTAGCAACCCCGATGCTACAGGCATCACTTATGCCGGACTTACAGCGGGTGACTATACTGTGGTAGCGGTTAACGACAACACCCAATGCCCGTCGACCCCGGTAGTAGCTACCATCAATGATAATACGGTAATACCTAATCTGGTGGCCAACAAAACCGACAATACCGCTTGTGATCCGGCCTTGTACAATGGCACAATTTCCGCGGGTATCGGTACGGTAGGAACCGTTGCGGGACATACATTTCATATATTCAGCGGCCAAACAACCGTGCCTGCTAATGAGGTTTCCGGGTCGCCCAGTGATCATCTCAGTGGTTTAACTGCAGGGATCTACACCATTCAGGCGATAAACAATGCCACAGGCTGTTCCAATACTATTGAAGTAACAGTCGACAACAATATCGTTCAGCCCGTTATCTCCCTATTAGGAACAGATGTCATGAGCTGTAGTCCGTTCGACGGTTCTATTACCGCAAGCGTTAACGTAGGCAATATTGCGGATTATACATTTTCGTGGTATGACGGCGGTGCAGTGAAAGCCGCAACGGACTATTCAACTACAGGAAACGTCTTATCCGGACTGGATGCAGGAACCTATACGGTAAACGCTTACAATAACGTTTTAGGATGTTTGGCACAAACGCCACAGACTATTACCATCAACCGGGATCCGGGCACAATTATTACAATTACTGAATTGGCATCCGAATTGACGATTCCTTCAAGCTGTAACATGGCTGGTGGTCAACTAGGCGTACAGGCCTCGGCTCCTGGCAACACAAGTGGTTTTACTTTTACCTGGTACGAAGGTGATCCTAATACGAACATGACCCTGCTTGGCAACGGAACCGATTTTCCGGTAAACAGTAACCGCTTAGGGTCATTGGAAAGCGGAAGGTATACAGTCATTGCCCTGGATAATGATACCGGATGCGAGGACACCCTGTCCATCGATCTTCCTTATGCCGGAGCGCCTACGTTATTAAGTATCACTATCCAGGATGACAATAATTGTACATATGGAAATGGTTCATTTACCGTAGACGTCGACCCCTCAGCCACATTGGGGGCCGATGAAGACTGGTTTGATGTGCAAATCTGGAAAGGCGGAAGCATGATCGAATCACAGAGAGGCGACGATTCGCTCAATGTTTTTGCAGGACTGGATCCGGGTAATTATACGGTGATAGCAGTTGAGACACATCCTTCACTCAGTGGATGTACAACCACACAAAATGCGACCATTGCCAGTACTTCTGTCCCTCCCGCTATTACAACAAACGCGATTTCAGACAACAGGAACTGTAGTGGCGCGACAGGGACAGGCTTAATATCATTATCTATCGATGGAGTGGCGACTCCAGCCTCTGGTTATGACTATAACTGGTATCAGGGTCAAACTACTTCCGACCCCGCCCTTCCGGCAGGAAATATAACTGCACCGGGACACACGGTGATTAATTTAACCGGAGGATATTATACTGTGGAAGTCATCGATAATACCGACCCTAATAATACCTGTTCTTCCGTGGCCACATTTTTCATTAATAATGATCCTTACATCATCGGCATAAACAGTGGCGATATCAATCTTACCCATCAAACCAACTGTGCTCCTCCATTTTTAGGGAATGCCACCGTCACCGAGATTTATATCGACGGCGTTGCGAACGGTGGTACGGCCGGATTTACATTCGAGTGGTTTGAAAGCGATGGCATTACCCCGGTTAGTGGAGCCGGAACAGGAGATGCACTTGCCGTAAATGTTAATGCAGGAGATTACTTTGTAAGAGCTACTAACACCACATCGAACTGTATGTCATCCCTGGTTGCTTTCGAGATATTGGATCATACCGTGGATCCCAATGTGGTCATGGTATTGGGTGCCCCCAACACCGTTTGTGATATGGTAAACTTTTTCCCTAACGGTCAGCTTTCCGCCTCGGTAACCGAAGGAATGACCACAGGGGTGAT